>CAMBYA010000016.1 GCA_945872035.1 Rhizobium sp. Q54 | reverse complement strand
GAAGAAGTCGTCGTCGAAGTTCACGTTGGTCAGCGTGGTGAAATAGGCACCCGGCATGAAACTGTCGACAGCCGGATCGACGGCGCCCAGCCGCCGTGCCCGGTCGGCATAGGCCGATATGCCTTGCAGGACCATGATGAGCACGTCCTGGAGGTTGGCCGTGGCTTCGGTCTTGCCGCAGTTGCCGGCACGCACCTGGCAGCCGCCCGGCTTGGTCTGTTCACACTGGATGCAAAACATGGAATGTCCCCGTCGCGTCTCCACGGCGATCTTGCCGCGCATTCAGCATCACGCGCACTCAGGCGGGACCCGTTGATCCGAATCAAAAGATGTAAAAAAAATATATCTTATTTGGCCAGCGTCGCTGTCATCGAGTGTCACCACCGCAGCTGCAGGTTCTTCATCGTCCGGAGCTGGCCGCTCTCGTAGGCGGGCTTCGTGCCCGGCGCGAGCTGGAACTCCGGAATCCGCCGCAGGAATTCCTCCACCGTCACCTTGATCTCCAGCCGGGCGAGGTGCTCGCCCAGGCAACGGTGCGGGCCCACGCCGAAGGTCGTGTGGACGATCTGGCCGCGCCTCGGGTCGAATTTACCCGGCTCGTTGCAGGCCTCCGGATCGCGGCCGGAGGCGGCGAAATTCAGCGCGACCCGGTCCCCGGGCTTCAGCGCCACGCCCGCCACCTCGGTCGCGGCGCGCACCGTCCGCGCGGCGGCGACCACGGGCGGATAAAGCCGGATGGTCTCCTCGACCACCGCGTCGATCATACCGGGATCGGCTCGCAAGGCGGCGCGGGTTTCCGGGTGCGTCGCCAGGTGTTGTGATAGGGCGGATCGGAATCCTCGGGCAGGATGGTGATCGAGCCTTCGGGCGCGTTCAGCATCCAGCCGTCGGCGCTGGAGAAGGTGCGCCAGTCGCGGGCGCAGCGGCGCACATCTTCGTATCGGTTGATGACGTAATAGCCGCTGCCGTCGCGGCTGCGCGCCACCGGGCAGGCGGCGAGCAACTCGTCGAGCGTTTCCTCGAAGCGCTCGCTGAGCAGCGGGTCTTCCATGTGGAAGTCGGTGAACAGGCGTTGCGCGATCCGTGTTTCGGTCATGGCGTTTCTCCCCGAGCCGAGATTAGCGGACAGGGTCGCGAACCCGAACGAAAACCATCACTTCCGCCAGAGCACGCGGCCGATGATGACGAGGCCGGCGCCGGGCACCAGGCCGAACATGCCGACGAAGATCGCCACCCAGGCCCAGCTGGCATCGTCGATCGCGATCGAGATGGTGCAGGCGCCGGAGAACAGGACCAGCAGCGCGCCGGCGGCCATCATCAGGCCGGCGAAGAAATGGCGGATCCCCGAATAGTCGCGCGGCGGCTGCACCGGGTCTGGCGTGCTCATGCGTCCACCCTCTCCCGGCGGGCGTCGCGGATGCGGTCGAGCCGCTGCCTGATGCCGCCGATCCGGCCGTTGCGGTAGAACAAATTGTAGGTGTCGAACGGGATCATCCGGCCATCCAGGGTAGCGAAGTGGATGCAGCTGCGCTTCACGCTGCCGACGCAGAAATTGTAGGCGTCCATGAACTCGACGATGGCGACGCGGAAGATGTCGGCATAGCTCAGGTTCTCCGGCTGCGGGAACTCGGGCAGGCAGCACAGGAACTGGGCCATCTTCTCGGTCGATTCGGTGAAGGTGCCCAGCGAGAACAGGTCGACCAGCTTCTCGCGCAGCGCCTCGTTCTTCTCGAAGGTGATGGCGTTGGGCGCGGCGGCCAGGAACTCCTCGCGCGGGATCAGCGAGGTCACCGGCACCACCGTGCGTCCCTTGCGCAGGCCATAGGCGATGGCGATCATTTCCGGATGGCACGGCAGCGGGATGATGTCGTCGAGGCCGAACACGCTGCCGTCCTCACCCAAATTGCGGCGGATCTCCGACAGCACCACGCGCTGGCTCTTGGCGGTCTGGTTGTTGACGGTCTCTGGCACCCGGCCGGCCAGCTGCACCGGCTGGAAGGTCACGCCGCGCACGCACGGCCATTCCAGGGCGTGGCGGACGATGTCGCCCATCTCGTCGTCGTTGTGGCCGCGGCTGACGACGCAGACCAGCGTGGTGGCGACGCCGGCCGCCTCCAAATTCTCCAGCGCCTGCCGGCGGATGCGGGTCATGTCGGCGCCGCGGATCGCCTTCAGCGCGGCGGGGCGCAGCGAATCGAACTGCAGGTAGACTTCGAGCCCCGGCGTGAATTCGGCCAGCCGCCGGGCGAACTCCGGCTCCTCGGCGATGCGGATGCCGTTGGTGTTGACCATGACGTGACGGATCGGCCGCGCCTTGCATTCGGCCAGGATCTCGAAGAACTGCGGATGCAGGGTCGGCTCGCCGCCGGAAAGCTGGACCAGGTCGGCTTCGCCCTCGGCCTTCACCACGGTGTCCAGCATACGCCGGACCTCATCCAGGGTGCGGTGGCCACCCTTGTGCGGGGTGGAATCGGCGAAGCAGACCGGGCAGGCGATGTTGCAGATCTCGTTGATCTCGACAATGGCCAGGCAGCTGTGCTGCTCGTGGTCCGGGCACAGGCCGCAGTCCCAGGGGCAGCCATAGTCGGTGCGCCCGGCCAGATGCTGCGGCCGGTCGCCGGGCTTGAGGAACGACTTGGCGAGCTGGAAATAGTCGGCGTCGGTCGACACCAGCGTCTTCTGCACGCCGTGGTCCGGGCAACGCTTGACGAAATACGCCTTGCCGCCTTCCAGGATCACCTTGGCCGGCACCGTGTCGTGGCAGGTCTCGCACAGCGACATGGTCTGGCTGTGGAAGATGTAGGGCGCGGCGCTACGCAAGGGCGGTCTCCCGAGGCACCGGCCGCCGCAACTGCACGGCGCCATAAAGGATCAGCGCCGCGCACAGCAGGTGGAACAGGTTGAACGGGCCGGCGACGGGCGCGTAGGGCTTCAGGAATTCCAGAACGAAGCGCTCCATTCCATAGATCAGGCAAAACACCGCGAAACCACGCGCCAGCATAGAATCGGGCCTGCGCCAAAGCCAGAGCAGCAATCCGGCGGCGGTCGCCGCCATCACCCCGGACTCGATCAGCGCCACCGGCCAGCGCGGGATGCCGTCGCCCATGTCGGCGCCCCATGCCGCGCCGGTCGGCACGCCATAGGTGAAGTCGGCTATGCCGGCCAGGTGGCAGCCGATGCGGCCGACGGCGATGCCCAGCGCCAGCGGCGCGGCCAGCACGCCGCCGGTGGAGCCGGTCAGGCCCACCGCGCGCTTGTAAAGCTCGACGGCGAGGATCGCGCCGGCGAGCGCGCCCAGGATCGACCGCGACACGCCCTCGCCTCCCGAAAGCCAGAGATTGGCGGTGCCGAACAGATAGCTGCCGATGACGGAACCGGCGGCCAGCGACAGGAACCAGCCGCGCCCGGCGCGGGCGTTGGGCAGCGACGGAAACCGCTGCTTCTGGCGCAGCAGCAGGGCGGCCGCCAGCCCCAGCGCGGCAAGCCACGCGGCGACGTCGAAGATCAGGTGCTGGAAGGGCGACAGCATGGGTGCAGGCTATGTCAGCGGCCAGCGCCGAGGAACCGTTCAACGGCCCGTCGGTCGAACAGGCTTTCACGCGTCGACAAGATCTGAATGGCCACGTCCAGCCGCTTCCGCCACGCCGCCAGCGACCGCCGCGCTGCGTCCGGATCGTCGCGGATCAGCGGCCGGATTGTGCCCAGGTCGCGGCCCAGCGCGGGCAATGCGTCGGCTGCCTCGGGCGCGCCGGGAAAGCGCTGCGCCAGCCGGCCCAGTGCCAGGTTCAGCGACCGCAGCACGAAGTCGGCGGCCTTGCGGTCGTCCCGGTCCATAGTGGCGAGCAGCACCGCATAGGTGTCGGCCAGTTCGCGGGCGGCATGATCGAAAGTGAGCCGGACTGACGGCTCCGCGGGGCAGGCATCCCGCGTCAGCCCCGCCACATAGGCGACCAGGCCCTCGGCGACGGCGGGCGCCGGCTCCTGACCCTGGAACTCGTCCACCATCACCGAATGCACGAAGCCGGGCAGGTCATGGGTCGGACGCACGGTGCCGAAGCTGGTCTTCGCGCCGGCGCCGGTCAGGTCCGGGATCGGCACCGGGTTCACCGTGTCGTCGCCCCGGGTCTGGCTGAAGATGGCCGAGGTGACGTCGGCGGTCCCCGGTGCGCCGGACACGCCGGCGATGAAGAACGCCGGATTGCCGTGGCCGTTGCGGTGACAGGTGTCGCACGATATGCCGCTGCGCGCCGCCAGCCCGCCCAGCAGCGCCGGCGAGCGGAACGCCACCTGCCCCAGCGACACGCGCCACGCCTGTCCGGGGTCGGCTGGCCTCGCCAGGCACTCCGCTGGTGCCGTTGTCAGTGCCGCGGCACGGTCGGCGTCGGGCGACAGCCAGTTCAGGTCGTCGAGCGCCTCGGCCGGCATGGTGATCGCCACACCGGCCAGTGCGAGCAGCAGCAGGCTAGTTCGCGCCAACCAGCACCGCCTCGATCCTGTCGGCCAGCATCTCGCGTTCGGTGCAGCCATAGGGGCACAGCCGGTCGAGGGTCGCGAGCTGGGCGCGGGCCTTGTCCATCTGGCGCAGTTCGACGAACAGCTCACCGAGATATTCATGGGCACCGCGATGGTTCGGGTCGAGCGCCAGCGCCTGCTCGTAGTAGCCCAGCGCCTGCTCGAAGCGTCCCAGCTTGCGGCTCGAGTAGCCCAGGTAGTTCAGCACGTCGGCGTTGGGGCCGATCGACGCGCCCAGCGACTTCAGGCTGGCGATGGCGTCCTCGAATTTGCCGCTGTTGATCAGCGCCACCGCGTCCATGTAGGCCGCGCGGGGCTCGGTCCGCGGGCCGGACAGCAGCGACTGGGGCGCGGGCGCCGCGGCCGGTGCGCCGCCCTCGAGGACGCTCTTCAGCCCGTCGCGGGCAGCGATCAGCGCCGGCGCGCAGGTGTCGCCGCAGGCCTGGGCCTTGGCATTGAGTGCGTCCAGCGCCTGTTGGGCCTCGGCCTTCTTGCCGAGCGCCATGTAGGAGCGGCCGAGCTGGTCGTAGGCTCCATACTGGTACTCGTCGTACTTGATGGCCTTCTCGAGGTACCTGATGGCGTCTTCGTGCTTGCCGCTGCCGGCCTTGGCGGCGCCCATGTAGTAGTTGGCCTCGGCGTTCTTGGGCACCGCGCCGAGCACGGACTTGAACTTGCTTTCGGCCTTCCTGTAGTCGCCGGCCTGCAGCGCGGCGATGCCGTCGGCATAGGCCTTGTTGGGATCCGGACCCGACGGCGTGGCGCCGCCGGAGCTGCCGCCGCCCGAGCCGCTGCCGGCGGCGAAGGCCGCAGGGCTGGCGAGGGCGATCATGACGATGAAGGCGCAGGCGATGCGAAACAGGCTCATGGTCCTTGCTCCTCTCCCGTGGCATGCCGGAAGGGTGAACCCTGGCCGACATGTGGACAAGGTGCATATTGGCACCGATGGGTGCTCCCGCACCACTGGCAACGCATATTTCTCTGGAAAACGACGCATAACGCGCGTCATGCTTGGAGCCGGACCCGTCATGGCGGGACCGTCACCAAACGGGAGAAATTCATGTCGTCACCGCTCTATCTGCACGTCACCCTGAAGGTCCGCATGGACGGCTACAAGCGCTTCTGCGAGGGCATGGCCAAACAGGTGCCGATCATCGAGAGCTATGGATGGAAACTGGTCGGCGCGTGGGTGACCACGGTCGGCCGCCTGCATACGGTGATCGACATCTGGGAAATCCCCGACGCCAACGCCTACGCCGAGGTGATGAAGAAGGTGGCCGAGCGCCCCGACTATCCAGCGTTCTGGAAGCTGCTGGAGGAGACGCTGGAGGAGGAGGTGGTCACCATGGTCCAGAAGGTGTCCTACGCCCACTGAGCGAGGCGCTCAGATCAGCCGCAGCCGCATGGCCTGGGCGACGGCGTGAGCGCGGGTCTCCACGCCCAGCTTGGTCTTCAGATTGGCCACGTGATAGTTCACCGTGCGCTCGGCGATCTGCATGATCTCGGCGATGTCCTCGGTGGACTTGCCGTGGCTCAACCAGCTCAGGATCTCGATCTCCCGGTCGCTCAGCGACGGCGCGCCCTCGCCGCCGCCCGCCGTCAGCTGGCACCAGGTCTCGTGCGCCTGGTTGCACAGCGCCGGCAGCAGCATCTCGGCATGGTCGAAGTGGTCCTTGCCCAGCGCCTCGTAGTCCGCCTTGGTCGGGGTCACCGCGAACAGACCCATGTAGTTGGTCTGGTCCCGCACCGGGAAGTGCCAGGCCGGCGAATGGATGCCGAAATCCTTCAGGCCGACGAAGATGTCGCTGGCCCACGACCCGTCGTCGCCAATGTCAGTGCGGCGGACCGGGGTGGTCCTGTTGATGACGTGGGCGATCAGCGGGTCGCGGACGGAGACGCTGGAATCGGCCCAGACGCGGCGGATTTCGTCCGGATAGGTCGAGCAGATCATGTACAGGCGGGGCTGGCTGACATCGATCTGGGAATAGATGAAATGGGAAAAGCCCAGCATCTGGATGATCTTCTGGAACCGCTTGCCCAGCGCCACCTCATCGGGCGACGTCAGGATGAAGTCGATGAGCGAACCGTTCGACTCCACCGCGGGAATGGGTGCGAGCCTCTCAACTTGAATCTGTCTCAAAATAACCCTCGGTAAACGTGTTCCGCGCCGGCTATGGCGCGATTAGTCGGAAGCCGCCTGATATGTCCGGCGTTGGAAAATGAACAGCAGTTCCTGGTGGTTGGCCATGAAGTCGGAAGCTCCCACCTTGAACATGTTCACCAGCTCCCACGCCGGTCCGTGCTCAACATAGAATTCATCGAGCATCTTTTCCAGCTTCCGGGTCTGGTTCTGCGCGAAGCCGTCGGCCGGCGTCACCAGGACCCGGTGTTCGATGCGCAGCCTCGGCTGCTCCCTGACCAATGACACGGACTTAGCGACGGCCATTTCCGGCTACCCCGACCTCATGCTCCGAGCCGCTTTTCATGCGGCGTTTCCACCCGCGAATAAGACACGATAAAATTCGCGTGAGGGGAACTGTAAGAAGTTGCAGTCAATGTCGGTGCGGCGCCCTACATGGCGCTGATGCCGCCGTCCAGCACCAGCTCGGAGCCGGTCATGAACTTCGATTCGTCCGAGGCCAGGTATACCACGCCCCAGGCCACGTCGTCAGGTTCGCCCACCTTGCCCAGCGGGATCTGGCGACCCAGCTTCCCGAGTGCTTCCTCGCGCGGCATGTTGACGGCGATGTCGTCGAGGATCGGCGTGTCGACGAACGCCGGGTGCACCGAGTTGCAGCGCACGCCCGGCGCCTTCCTCGCGCAATGCAGCGCCACCGACTTGGTCAGGTGCCGGACGGCGGCCTTGGCCGAGTTGTAGGCCGGCACGTTGTGTCCGGCGACGATGCCGGCGATCGACGAGATGTTCACGATGGCGCAGCCGCGCTCGGGCGTCGCCGCCGCGCGCAAATAGGGCACCGCGTATTTGCAGCCCAGGAAAACGCTGTCCAGGTCGATGGAATGCACCCGCTTCCACTCGGCGAATTCGGCCTGTTCGATGTTGCCGACCGAGCCGATGCCCGCATTGTTGACCAGCACGTGGATGGCCCCGAATTTCTCCGCCGCTTCCTTCAGCACCTCCTGCCAGCGCGTCTCGTCGGTGACGTCGTGCTGCAGGGCGAGGCTGCCGGGGATTGCCGCGGCGATCTTCTCCACCGCCGCCAGGTTGATGTCGGTCAGCACCACGCTCGCGCCTTCCTGCGCCAGCCGCCGCGCGATGGCCGAGCCCAGCCCGCCGGCCGCCCCGGTGACGATCGCCACCTTGCCGGCGACCCGGCCTTGTCTGTCGCTCATCTTCCGTTCCCCGACGAAATAGGATTAATGCGCTTCGTCCCAATTGCCGCCGATGCCGACGCCGACGGTCAGCGGCACGGACAGGTTCACGGCAGGCGCGGCCGCGCCCTCCATGACCGTGCGGACAACGTCGCCCGCCGCGCCGAGTTCGCTCTCCGGCACTTCGAACACCAGTTCGTCGTGCACCTGCAGCAGCATCTTCGTCCGCAGACCGGCCTTGTCCAGCGCGCCGGGCATGCGCACCATGGCGCGGCGGATGATGTCGGCGGCCGAGCCCTGGATCGGCGCGTTGATCGAGGCGCGCTCGCCGAACTGGCGCATCGCCGGATTTTTGTCGTTGATCGACCTGACGTGCACCCGGCGGCCGAACAGGGTGGTGACGTAGCCCTTCTCCCGCGCCCCGACGATGGTCTCGTCCATGTAGGCGCGGATTCCCGGGAAACGCTCGAAATAGCGCGTGATGTAGGCCTTGGCCTCGCTCTGCGGAATGGATAGCTGGCGCGCCAGCCCGAACGCCGAGATGCCATAGATGATGCCGAAATTGATCGCCTTGGCGCGGCGGCGCTGCTCGGGCGGCATGCCTTCCAGGGGAATGCCCAGGACTTCCGACGCGGTCATGGCGTGGATGTCGAGGCCGTCGGCGAACGCCTGCTTCAGGGCGGCGATATCGGCCATGTGTGCCAGGATGCGCAGCTCGATCTGGCTGTAGTCCGCCGACATCAGCTTGTGTCCGTCCTTCGGGATGAACGCCTGCCGGATCTTGCGGCCCTCCGCGGTGCGGATCGGGATGTTCTGCAGATTGGGCTCGGTCGACGACAGCCGGCCCGTCGTTGTCGAGGCCATGGAATAGCAGGTGTGGATGCGCTGGGTGACCGGGTCGATCTGCAGCTGCAGCGAGTCGGTGTAGGTGCTCTTCAGCTTGGACAGCTGGCGCCAGTCGAGCACGCGGGCCGGCAGGTCGTGGCCCTGCGCCGCCAGGTCCTCGAGCACGTCGGCGCCGGTCGAGCGGGCGCCCGACTTGCCGGCGCGGGTGCTGGCGCCCAGGTTGAGCTCGTCGAACAACAGGTCGCTGAGCTGCTTGGGGGAGCCGATGTTGAACTCGCGTCCGGCCAGCCGGTAGATCTCCTTTTCCAGCGCCGCCATCCCATCGCCGAACTCGCGCGACAGGGCGGCCAGCTTTTCGCGGTCGACCTTGATCCCCTCGCGCTCCATGGCGCCCAGGATCGGCGACAGCGGACGCTCCAGCGTCTCGTAGACAGTGACCAGATGCTCCTGCGCCAGCCTCGGTTTCAGCGCCTGGTGCAGCCGCAGGGTGACGTCGGCGTCCTCGGCGGCATAGGCGGTGGCTTTCTCGATCGGCACCCGGTCGAAGGTGACCTGATTCTTGCCGCTGCCGGCCACGTCGGCGAACTTGATCGTCTTGTGGCCCAGATGCAGCTCGGACAGCTCGTCCATGCCGTGGCCATGGGCGCCGCCCTCCAGCACGTAGGAGATCAGCATCGTGTCGTCGATCGGCGCGACGGTGATGCCTTCCTTGGCGAACATCACCGCGTCGTACTTGATGTTCTGGCCGATCTTCAGCACGCCCGGATCCTCCAGCAGCGGCTTGAGCCGCGCCAGCACCGCCCGCTTGTCGAGCTGCTGCGGCCGGTCGCCGTCCAGGTCCAGCGTGCCCGCGCCGCCCGAGCCGGTGTGGCCGATGGGGATGTAGCAGGCCTTGCCGGGCTCGATGGCCAGCGACACGCCGACCAGCCCTGCCAGCATGGGCTGGACCGATGTGGTCTCGGTGTCGACGGCGACGAAGCCCTGCGCCGCGGCCGCGTCGATCCACCTGTCGAGCGCATCCAGGCTCAGGATGGTGTCGTAGCCGGCGGTCTCGACCTTCTGCGGTGCTTCCGCCGGCTTCGGGCCCGCCGACGCCGAGCCGCCGCCGGCGCGCGACGCCAGTTTCACCGCCAGGCTCTTGAAGCCGTTCATCTCGACGAACTGGATGGCGCGCGGATAATCGATGGGCCGGACCTTGATGTCGTCGATGCCCTCGGGCACCGGCGCCCGGTCGTCGAGAGTCACCAGGGTTCGGCTGATGCGCGCCTGCTCGGCGAACTCGATCAGGGATTCGCGGCGCTTGGGCTGCTTGATCTCGCCGGCGCGGGCGAGCAGCGTATCAAGGTCGCCATACTCGTTGATCAGCTGGGCGGCGGTCTTGATGCCGATGCCAGGGACGCCTGGCACGTTGTCGACGGAATCGCCCGCCAGCGACTGCACGTCGACCACCTTGTCGGGCGCCACGCCGAACTTCTCGAACACCTCGGGGATGCCCAGGCGCTTGTTCTTGACGGTATCGAGCAGCATCACGCTGTCGTCGACCAGCTGCATCAGGTCCTTGTCGGACGACACGATGATCACCGTGGCGCCGCGCTCGCGGGCCTGCCGCGCATAGGTGGCGATGATGTCGTCCGCCTCGTAGTTGTCCAGCTCGATGCACGGCACGTCGAAGGCGCGCACCGCGTCGCGGATCAGCGCGAATTGCGGGATCAGGTCCTCCGGCGGCTCGGGCCGGTTGGCCTTGTAGGCCGGATACATTTCGTTGCGGAACGTGATCTTGCCGGTGTCGAAGATGACGGCCAGGTGAGTCGGCGCTTCCGAGCCGCTGTCCTCCAGCAGCTTGTACAGCATGTTGCAGAAGCCATAGACCGCGCCCACAGGAGTCCCGTCGGACGGCCGCGACAGGGGCGGCAGCGCGTGGTAGGCCCGAAAGATGTAGCCGGACCCGTCGACCAGGAAGATGTGCTCGCGTTCGCTCATGGGGCCGCATCATGCCCAGCCCGGAACCTCGAGGCCAGCCCTTCGTGCGGGTGCGCACGCCACACGGACGGCCAGACCAGATTTTCGCCGTTCACTGCGGATGATATATGATTGACGTATCGCATACAAATCAGCAATATCAATGTCCTGTGGGGAGGGTACGATATGTCAAAGCCTCCGGTCCATCCCGGCCAGTACCTGGCGGACGAGCTGAAGGACATTGCCGTCACGCCGACCGAGCTGGCGCGGCAGATCGCCGTGCCGCCCAACCGCCTGTCCGAGATCATCCGCGGCCGCCGCTCCATCACCGGCGACACGGCGCTGCGACTCAGCCACTGGTTCGGCACCACGCCGCAGTTCTGGATGAACCTGCAGTCGGCCTACGACATAAAGGTGGCGGCGGTCAGGTCGGGAGAAGCGATCGGGAAACTGCCGCGGCGCGGCGAGCCGGCGCCGGTTTAAGTACCCGTTTCCGTCAACGCAATCAGGGGAAACCGGGAGGCCTAGTGCCCGCCGTCGCCGTCGAGGATGAACAGGCGGTCGCAATAGGGGCATTCCACCCGGCCGTCAGCGCCCATGTGGAGATAGACGCGGGGGTGACCCAGGGCGCCTTCGCCGCCGTCGCAGGAGACTTCCACCGAATGGGTGTGAATGGTTTCGGGGGGCTGCGGCGCGGATGCGGTTGAATTCGGCACTTGGATTGTTCGCTTTTTGTGACGCCAGGGTCGTTGAGGTTTGCTGAAGCGGATGATACGGATTGCCGCTCGCACTTCAACCGATAGTGCGCGGCACACAACAGTCATGCAGGAAGACCGTCGCCCCATGATCGCGCCCGACAACGCCATCGAGATCAGGGGGCTGCGCAAGAAGTATCGCGGCGGCAAGGGTTTCAAGCCCCACGAGGCGCTCAGGGGTATCGACCTCGACATCCCGCGCGGCTCGTTCTTCGGGCTGCTCGGCCCGAACGGCGCCGGCAAGTCGACCCTGATCAACATCCTCGCCGGCCTGGTGAACAAGACCGAGGGCGAGGTCCGCATCTGGGGCTTCGACATCGACAGGCAGCCGCGCAGCGCCCGCGCCAGCATCGGCGTGGTGCCGCAGGAGATCAGCTTCGACGCGTTCTTCACGCCCTACGAGGCGCTGGAGCTGCAGGCCGGTCTCTACGGCGTGCCCAAGCCCCAGCGCCGCACCATGGAGATCCTCGCGGCGATGGGCCTGACCGACAAGGCCAACGCCTATGCCCGCGCGCTGTCCGGCGGCATGAAACGCCGGCTGCTGGTGGCCAAGGCCATGGTGCACAGCCCGCCAATCCTGGTGCTCGACGAGCCGACCGCCGGCGTCGACATCGAGCTGCGCCAGCAGCTCTGGGAGCACATCGAGGCGCTCAAGAGCGGCGGCGTCACCATCATGCTGACCACCCACTACCTGGAAGAAGCCGAGCGGCTGTGCGACCGCATCGCCATCATCGACAAGGGCGAGGTGGTCGCCAACGAGCCGACCCAGACCCTGCTGCAACGGATCGACGAGCGCGAACTGGTGCTGCGCCTCGATCGCGCGGTGGACGGCGTGCCGGAAGGTTTGCGCGGTTTCCAGACGAAAACGCTGGCCGACAACGAGCTGTGCGTGCGCTACTCGGCCAGCCTGCACAAGGTGGACGAAGTACTCGGCGCGGTGCACGGCGCCGGTTACGGCATCCTGGACCTGACCATGCGCGAAGCCGACCTGGAAGACATCTTCATCAGCCTGACGAGCCGGAAACAGCATGGCCAATGACGCGGATTTCGACGTCCTGGTGATCGGCAGCGGCGCGGCCGGCCTGACCCTGGCGCTGTGCGTGGCGGATCACTGCAAGGTCGGCGTCGTGTCGAAGGCGAGAATCGACTCCGGCAGCACCAACTGGGCCCAGGGCGGCATCGCCGCCGTGCTCGACACCACCGACACCTTCGATTCCCATGTGCAGGACACCCTCGTCGCCGGCGCCGGGCTGTGCGACGTGGACGCGGTTCGCTTCACCGTCGAGGAAGGTCCGGCCGCCATCCAGTGGCTGATCGACCAGGGCGTGCTGTTCGACACCACCAAGAGCGGTCCGTGGCACCTGACCCGCGAGGGCGGTCACAGCCATCGCCGGGTGATCCACAACAAGGACGCCACCGGCAAGGCCGTGCAGCGCACGCTGGACGAGCAGGCCAAGGCCCATCCCAACATCACCGTGCTGGAGCACTACGTCGCCGTCGACCTGATCAACCGCGACAGCGGCGGCGTGCGCGGCGCCTGCCGGGGCGCCTACCTGTACGACCTGAAGGAATCGCGGGTGAAGACCGTCGGCGCCAAGGCGACCGTGATCGCCACCGGCGGCGCCAGCCGGGTGTATCTCTACACCTCGAATCCGGACGGCTCGACCGGCGACGGCATCGCCATGGCGTGGCGGGCCGGCTGCCGGGTGGCGAACCTGGAGTTCAACCAGTTCCACCCCACCTGCCTCTACCATCCCGAGGCGCGCACCTTCCTGATCACCGAGGCGGTGCGCGGCGAGGGCGGCAAGCTGCTGCTGCCCGATGGCGAGCGCTTCATGAAACGGTTCGACCCGCGCGGCGAACTGGCGCCCCGCGACATCGTCGCCCGCGCCATCGACCATGAGATGAAGCGGCTGGGCCTGGAGTGCGTCTACCTGGACATCAGCCACAAGAAGAAGAGCTTCATCAAGGAGCACTTCCCGAACATCTACAAGCAGTGCAAGAAGTACGGCATCGACATCTCGCAGGAGCCGATTCCGGTGGTCCCGGCCGCGCATCACACCTGCGGCGGCGTGATGGTCGACCGGCACGGCCGCACCGACGTGGACGGCCTCTACTGCATCGGCGAGGCGTCCTACACCGGCCTGCACGGCGCCAACCGCCTGGCCAGCAACTCGCTGCTGGAGTGCGTGGTCTATGCGACCAGCGCCGCCGAGGACATCCTGGTCAAGCTGGATCTGATACCCCAGCCGCCGACGCTGAAGCCGTGGGACGAAAGCCGCGTCACCAATTCGGACGAAGAGGTCGTCGTCTCCCACAACTGGGACGAGTTGCGCCGCACCATGTGGAACTATGTCGGCATCGTGCGCACCGACAAGCGCCTGCGCCGGGCGCAGCGCCGCGTCGACCTGCTGCGGACCGAGATCCAGGAGTATTACAGCAACTTCCGCGTCACGCCCGACCTGCTCGAACTGCGCAACCTGGTGACCGTCGCCGACCTGATCGTGCGCTCGGCCGCCTTGCGCAAGGAAAGCCGAGGGCTTCATTACACGCTCGACTATCCGGACATGCTGCCGGAAGCGGTGCCCACCGTGCTGACGCCGGCCTGACCATGTCGCGCGTCGCCTATGTCAACGGCAGCTACCTGCCCTACGCCCATGCGGCGGTCCATGTGGACGACCGCGCCGTGCAGTTCGCCGACGCGGCCTATGAGGTGATCGCGGTCATCGGCGGGCGCATCGCCGACCTTGACCCGCATCTAGACCGGCTCGACCGGTCATTGGCCGAGCTGCGCATCGCCGGCCATCCGCGCCGCGCCGCGCTGACCGTGATCGCGCGCGAGATGCTGCGGCGGAACCGGCTGCAATACGGTCTGCTCTATATCCAGGTCGGCCGCGGCGCGCCCAGCCTGCGCCATTCGCCGCGCGACAGCGCGTTCCCCAAGGACGTGCGGCCATCGGTGATCATGACCTGCCGGCCGCTGGACTTCTCCCGGGTCGCGGCGCGGGCTTCGTCGGGCGTCGCGGTCGCGACCCTGCCTGATCAGCGCTGGGGCCGGGTTGACATCAAGGCGGTCGCGCTGCTGCCCAACGCGCTGGCCAAGCAGGCGGCCCGCGAGGCCGGCGCGTTCGAGGCCTGGATGGTCGACCGCGACGGCAAGGTGACCGAGGGCGCCTCGACCAACGCCTGGATCGTCGAGGCTGACGGCACCATCGTCACCCGGCCGCTGTCCAGCAACATCCTGGCCGGCATCACGCGGCAGGTGGTGATCGCCCAGGCGCGCGACGCGGGCCTGAAGGTTTCCGAGCGCGCCTTCACCGTGGCCGAGGCGCTGGCCGCCAAGGAAGCGTTCTTCACCAGCACCACCGGCGGGCCGATCCCGGTGGTGACCATCGACGGCAAGCCGGTGGCGAATGGCGCGCCGGGCGAGGTGACCGAAAAACTGGTCGGGCTTTACCGGCGGCATCTGGCCTCGTTCGCGGCCGATCCCGAGGCGGCGCTCCAGGTGCTGGGCGGCTGATGGCGCACGAGCTCTACAACAAGGCCACCTGGATCTTCGATCTCGACAACACGCTCTATCCGGCGGCCTGCGACCTGTTCGCCCAGATCGACGTGAAGATGGGCGCCTATATCTCCAGGCTCCTGAGCGTCGACCTGATCGAGGCGCGCAGGGTGCAGAAGGACTACTTCATGGAGTACGGCACCACGCTGGCCGGGCTGATGCGCCATCACGACGTCGATCCGCACGATTATCTGGACTACGTCCACGACATCGACGTCACCGTGGTCATGCCCGACGAGCGCATGGCGAAGGCGCTGGAAGTGCTACCCGGCCGCAAGATCGTCTACACCAACGGCTCGGCCGGCCACGCGGCGCGGGTGATGCAGCGGCTCGGGATCACCCACCTGTTCGAGGGCACCTTCGACGTGCTGGCGTCCGACTTCATTCCCAAGCCCGATCCGGGCGCGTTCACCGCGCTGATCGAGGCCTATGCCATCGACCCCGACGATGCGGTGATGGTCGAGGACCTGGCCAAGAACCTGATCCCGGCCAAGGATCTGGGCATCACCACCGTCTGGGTGCCGACCGCCTCCGAATGGTCGCGGGCGGGCGCCGACCGCAGCTTCATCGACTATGTGGCAGACGACCTTTCAGCCTGGCTGGCCGATGTGGCCGGTCTAGCGGATTGACACGCCGTCCGGCGCGGCTATGGTCTCCGCGCCTCAAGATGTTAAGGATAAAGCCATGAGCCTGACGAGCCTGGAGCCGATCATCGAGCGTGCCTGGGAAGAGCGCGACGGGATTTCACTGACCACCACCGGCGAGGTCCGCGACGCGGTGGACGCGGCGTTGTCCGCCCTCGACGCCGGCAAGGCGCGTGTGGCCGAGAAGACCGATGGCGGCTGGATCGTCAACCAGTGGCTCAAGAAGGCGGTGCTGCTGTCGTTCCGCCTCAACGACATGGAGCCGATCGCCGGCGGCCCGGGCAATTCCACCCGCTGGTTCGACAAGGTGCCGTCCAAGTTCGACGGCTGGGGCGTCGAGGAGTTCCGCAACGCCCGCTTCCGCGCCGTGCCCGGCTGCTTCGTGCGCCGCTCGGCCTATATCGCGCCCGGCGTGGTGCTGATGCCCAGCTTCGTCAATCTGGGCGCCCATGTGGGCGAGAACTCGATGATCGACACCTGGGCCACCGTCGGCTCCTGCGCCCAGATCGGCCGGAACTGCCATATCTCGGGCGGCGCCGGCATCGGCGGCGTGCTCG
>CAMBYA010000015.1 GCA_945872035.1 Rhizobium sp. Q54 | reverse complement strand
GGGGTGGACGGCCGAATCCGTCACCGTGACGGCGGTTCGCGAGACATATGCCGAGCCGCAGGCCGCCACCGCGACGCGGACCGCGACGCCGGTGGAGAAGATCCCGCAGTCGATCCAGACCCTGACGCGCACGCTGATCGAGGAGCAGGATCTCCAAACCCTGTCGGCCGCGCTGGTCAACGTCTCGGGCGTCACGCCGACGAGCACCGACCAGACCTTGCTCCAGCCGGCCCTCATCAGGGGCTTCGGCGTCGGCTACTATATCGACGGGATGCCGACCTACCAATTGCCGGCCAGCGCCGCCGACCCGGGTACCCTGATCAACGTGGAGCGGATCGAGGTGGCCAAGGGTCCGACGGCCACGCTCTATGGCGGCGGCAGCGGCGCGCCCCTGTCGGGCATCATCAACCTGGTGTCGCGCGATCCCTACGACCGGTTCGGCGCCAGCTTCGCCGCCCGGGGCGGCAGCTTCAGCACCTTCGGCGGCGAAGGCGATGTCAACGTGCCGATCGCCGAAGGCATCGCCTTCCGGGTCAACGGCATGATCGAGAGCGCCGACAGTCATGTCGACTTCGTCAGCCGCGACCGGTACGCGCTGTTCCCGACGCTGTCGGTCGACCTGGGAGCGGAGACGCGCCTGGTCATCCGCGGTCGCTACAACCGCCTGGAGCAGACCGAATATGCCGGACTGCCGTTCGAGCTGTTGAAGCCCAACCTGCTGATCGACCGGAAGGTCTATGCCGGCGCGCGCGACATGCCGCGCACGACCGTCGAGAACAAATCGATCAACGCCAAGCTGACCCACAATTTTTCCGACCGGATTTCCGCCGAGGTCGCTGTCAACCACGCCATCAGCGCCTTCAACGAATGGGGCTCCTTCCCCTACGGCCAGCTCGGCGGCACGGTCTACAATTTCGGCACCGCGTTCCTGCCGTCGAAGAGCAAGGAAACCTTCGTCACCGGCTCGGTCACGGCACGCTTCGGCGACGGCGCGTTCCGGCAGCAGATCCTGGCCGGTGTCGACTATGACAGCACCCACTACTACGGGGCGATGTACTTCGATCCGGTCTGGGGCGTCGTCGACTATACGGCGCCGCTGCCGGCCCCGTCCTTCGTCGTCCCGCCGTTCTATTTCGACCAGACTGACCGGCTCGAAAGCATCGCCGGGTTCCTGCAGGACCAGATCAGCATCGGCGACAGGCTGGACGTGACGCTCGGCGTGCGGTGGACGCAGATCAAGATCAACAGCGCGATCTCCGGCTTCCCCACGGTCACCTCGGACGAGAAGGTGACTCCGCGGGCCGGCGCGACGTTCAGGATCGCCGACGGCCTGTCGCTGTTCGCCGGCTATTCGGAAGGATTCCGCGGCGTGGTGGCCGGCGGCTTCTACGGCGTCACCCCGAAGCCCGAAACCTCGCAGAACTGGGAGGCGGGTTTCAAGTTCACGGCCCCGATCAAGGGCCTGACCGGCACGGCCTCGCTCTACCAGATCACCCGGCAGAACGTCATCACCCCCGATCCGGCGAACCCGTTCTTCTACCTGCAGACCGGCGAACAGCGGGCGCGCGGGGCGGAGCTCGATCTGATCTACGAGCCGGACCCGGCGTTTTCCATGCTGTTCAACTATGCCTACACCGACGCCGAGGTGACCAAGGACAATGCCCTGCCGGTCGGTGACCGGCTGCGCGCCGTGCCGACGCACTCGGGACGCCTCGCCGTGCGCTACCGCTTCCTCGATGGCGACCTGAAGGGGGTCGCCGTCGGTGCGGGCGTGACGGCCGTGTCGAGCCGGGAACTGACCCTGCCGAACACGGTCTCGGTCAAAGGCAACGCGCTGGTGGACCTGCAGGTCTCCTATGACCTGGGGCCGGTCACCATCGCCGTGTCCGCCGTCAACCTGCTGGGCTCCAAGGCCTACGAGCCCTACCAGTATTTTGGCGGCGCCTATGTCATCCCCACCCAGTCGCGTTCGGCGTTTGTCACGTTGCGGGGAGGCTTCTGATGGCACAGTTGTCGGTCGACCGCCGCACGGCGCTGCTGATGGCCGTGCTGGCGCCGCTCGCGGCGTCGCGAGGACTGAGGGCGGAGCCATCGGCGACCGTTACCCCTGGGCACGACATGAGCGGCATGCCCGCGTCATGGACCCGCCCGGACAGCATCGCCATGCTCTGCTATCCCAGGATGACGATCCTCGACCTGATCGGCCCGCAATACATGTTCGCGAGCCTGATGGGCGCGAGCGTCCATCTGGTGGCCAGGACCCGCGACCCCATCACCAGCGACACCGGCGTCACCATCGTCCCGAGCGCCACCTTCGACGAGTGCCCGCGCGATCTTACCGTGCTGTTCGTTCCCGGTGGCACCGACGGGACGCTGGCGGCGATGCGCGACGACGCGACGCGCGACTTCGTCGCCGATCGCGGCAGCCGCGCGCGCTACGTGACCTCGGTTTGCACCGGGGCGCTGGTGCTCGGCGCCGCCGGACTCCTCGAAGGGTACCGGGCGACGACGCACTGGGCGGCGCTCGAGACCCTGCCGGATTTCGGGGCGACCCCCATTGCCGAACGGGTGGTGCGTGATCGCAACCGGATCACGGGCGCCGGCGTCACGGCGGGACTCGACTTCGGCCTCACCATGGTCGCGGAATTGCGCGATGAGGCCTACGCCCAAGGCGTCCAGCTGATTTGCGAATACGATCCGGCGCCGCCGTTCAACGCCGGCTCCACCCGGACCGCCCCGCCCGAGGTCAAGGCCATGATGGAACAGATGTTCGTGTCATTCCCCGGTCAGGTACGCGACACGCTGCGGCAGATCGGCGGCGTCTCGTGAGTGGCCGGGCACCATGATGCGTCGGCGCGAATGCCGGGACGAGATTGACGGTGTGATCCCGTTGTCGCGGCGTAGGCATGCGCCGTCATCAAGCCTCGGCCGCTGGACGGGGTGCCGTTTCGGCGGTACAGAACCGGTCATGGCTTTCGCATCGTCGACCAGGGGCTGGATGTCGCGCGTCTTCACGACGCTGACCGTGCTCGCGCTCGCGGTGCGCTTTGCCATCCCGGCCGGCATCATGCTGGAAAAGCCGGCGGAAGACGGCGACCTGCCGGCGCTGGTGCTTTGCACCTCGGCCGGCATGATCACCATCAAGGCCGACGGCTTCGGCATCCCCGGCAAGACCGATCCGGCCAGGCACGACGACAGCGGCAAGTCCGGCGAGCCCTGCGTGTTCGCCGCCGTTGCCGCCATCACCGCGCCGCCCGCGCCCGCGGTGCTCGAGGTGCCCGCGCCGGTCGCCACACCAGCGCCGTTCTGGGCCGCCGTCCAGCAACGCCCCGGCGAAGGCCTCGCCGCCCCGCCGCCTCCCGCCACCGGACCCCCCTCCCTCGTCTGACGCGACCTTGTCGCCGGCCGCCTCGCGCGCCGGCTCGTTTTTCGTCCGATCGAGGGGATCATATGTCGACCATCCGTCTTGGCGCGCTCGCCCTGGCAGCCGCCGTTCTTCAAGCCCAAGCCGCCGTCGCCGACGAGGCCGCCCAACCGCAAACCCAACAGGTCGCCTATGCCGACCAGGTGATCGTCATCGGCCACGCCGCCGAGCCCATTTCGGTCCAGCCGCGCGGACTCTCCGTCTCGCTGGGCGAGACGGAGTTCGAGGCGATCAACGCCATCAATGTCGAGGACCTGATGAAGTACGCGCCGAACTTCTTCGTGCGCAAACGCTATATCGGCGATGCCAACGCGGTGCCCGGCTTCCGCGGCACCCACTCGACCCAGTCGGCCCGGTCCATGGTGATGATCGACGGCTTCGTGGTGTCCGACTACACCGGCAACAGCTTTTCGTTTCCGCCGAAATGGGGCCTGATCGGCCCCGCCGAGGTGAAGCAGTTCGACATCGTCTACGGGCCGTACTCGGCCCGGTATTCGGGCAACACCATGGGCGGCCTGGTGTCGATCACCACCCGCGAGCCGGAAGGGCCCGAGGCGTTCGCCATCGTCCAGGGCTTCGCCCAGCCCTACAGGCAGTACGGCACCAAGGATACCTATGCCGGCTACAGCTTCGAGGGCGGCGTCGGCTTCAAGCAGGAGAACGGGCCGTGGAGCGGCCGCTTCAGCGTCCGGCATTTGGACAATGTGGGCCATCCCATGCAGTTCAGCCAATTGACGCCGACCACCGGCACCGGTACGCCGGTCACCGGCGTGGTAACCGATCCGGACCTGATCACGCCCACGCCGGTGAGCGGCGCCTATGCGCCCGACCACACGGTGCAGGACCAGTTCCGCGCCCGCGTCGGCTATGATTTCGGCAACTGGACCGCCACCGCGCTGTTCACCCTGTGGACCACCGATTCAAACACGCTGAAGTCCGAGACCTACCTGCACGATTCCGCCGGCAACCCGGTGTTCGACGGCAAGGTCACCGTCGGCGGCAAGACCTATACCGCCGGCGCCGGCCTTGGCCAGGGCCTGACCGACAAGACCGAGATGCTGGCCGGCCTGAAGCTGGCCGGCCCTGTCGCCGACTGGGACGTCACGGTCAACCTGTCGCATTACTGGATCGACAAGCTGTCGGCCCGCAAGTCGACCACCTACACGACCGGCATCAACAACGGGGCCGGCACATTCAGCGACCAGGGCACCACCGGCTGGTGGACCGGCGACCTGTTGGCCGTGCGCATGATCGGCGCCCACGAGATCGCCGTGGGCATGAGCGCCAACCTCTATGAAACCGCCGTGGACAACTACACCGCGGCCAACTGGCGCAGCCGCGAGGGCCTCGCGTTCTCGACCGGCACCTTCGGCCGCACCACCCTGATCAGCGGTTTCGCCGAGGACAAGGTGGCGCTGTCCGATACGTTCAGCGTCACCGGCGGCCTGCGCTATGAGAGCTGGCGCGCCTTCGACGGCGGCATCTGCCGCCAGGTGGGCGCTGCGCCCGTGTGCCAGAGCTATGACCACCGCAGCGACGACGCGTTCAGCCCGAAGATCAGCGCCCAGTGGGAGTTCGTGCCCGACTGGCACGCCCAGCTCAGCCTGGCGACGGCGACGCGCTTTCCCACCGTGGGCGAGCTGTTCCAGGGCCGGCTCGACGCGCTGGGCAATTTCGATCCCAACAGCTTCGACCCCAATCTGAAGCCCGAGAAGTCGAAGGACGCCAATTTGATCCTGCGCCACGACTTCGGCGGCGTGCGGGTGACCGGCTCGCTGTTCTACCAGGACGTCAAGGACGCGATTTTTAGCGTCCAGGGCTTCAACCAGAACGGCATCGTCACCAGCTCGTTCAAGAACATCGACAAGGTCCGGCAATACGGCGCCGAGCTGATCGTCGAGGCGCAGGACGTGCTGGTTCCGGGCCTCGACGTCGACGTCAACCTGGCGTGGATCGACGCGCGCACCGTGCGCAACGACCCGCTGCCCGCCGCCGAAGGCGTGCGCTTTCCGCGCATTCCGGAGTGGCGCATCAACGGCAATCTGCGCTATGCGATCACCGACACGGTGAAGGCGTCGGTCGGCCTGCGCTATGCCTCGCGGCCCAACACGGACCTGGCGGGGACACAGCGCGGCGACACCTATGGCTACACGTCCGAGCTGCTGATTATCGACCTGCGCCTGACCTGGGACATCACCGAGCAGCTCCAGGCCAGCATGGGCATCGACAACGTCAACAACGACAAGGCGTGGGTCTTCCACCCCTATCCGCAGCGGACGGGGATGGTCGAGCTGAAGTGGCGGATGTGAGAGCGAGATGAGCACCACGGCTCCATCGAAAGCGGAAGCGGTCTATCGCGCGGTCTGGCGCTGGCATTTCTATGCCGGCCTGTTCTGCGTGCCCTTCGTCATCGTGCTGGCGATAACCGGCTCGCTCTACCTGTTCAAGCCGCAGGTCGAGACGTGGCAGGAGCGGTCCTACGACAACCTCACCGCCGGCGAGGCGGCTGCCGCGCCCAGCCGGCAGGTGGCGGCGGCGCTGGCCGCGGTGCCCGGCGGCGCGCTCCGTTCCTACGAGGTGCGCGGCAATCCCGGCGACGCGGCGCGTGTCGTGGTCGGCGGACCGGACGGCGACATCAGGGTCTATGTCCATCCGCGGGACGCGACCGTGCTGGGCACCGTGCGCGAGGACGAGCGGCTGATGGAGGTGGTCAAGACCATCCATGGCGAGTTGCTGATGGGCGACAGGGGCTCGATCCTGGTCGAGCTGGCGGCGTGCTGGGCCATGGTGATGATCGTCACCGGCCTTTATCTGTGGTGGCCGCGCGGCGCCGGTCTCGCGGGCGTGGTCTATCCCCGCTTCGGTATCGAGGGACGGCCGTTCTGGCGCGACCTGCATGCGGTGATCGGCTTCTGGGTGTCGGCCTTCGCGCTGATCCTGCTGCTCAGCGGCCTGCCCTGGACCACGGTTTGGGGCGGCCTGTTCAAGGACGTCAAGCAGATCACCGGCGTGACCAAGGGGCCGCAGGGCTGGAAGGCGGGCATGCCCCGCCAAGACCATCATGGGCACGATCATCACGGCCACGGCGACCATGCCGCCGCGCCAATGCTGCCCGAAAGCTTCGACACCATGGTGGCGACGGTCCGGCCGCTCCGCCTGCCGGCGCCGGTGCTGATCGCGCCGCCGTCCGACCGCTGGCCGAAATCGCCGGACTGGGTCGCCCGATCCGATACGCAGGACCGTCCTCTGCGGGTGACGCTGACCCTCGATCCGGCCACCGGCGCGGTGCTGAAGCGCCGCGGATTCGAGGACAGCCACCTGGTCGACCGCGTCGTCGGTTACGGCGTCGCGGTGCACGAGGGCCAGTTGTTCGGCCCGCTCAACCAGGCGCTCGGCGTGTTCACCGCCCTGTCGCTGGTCGGGCTGGCGGTGTCCGGCTACGTCATGTGGTGGACGCGGCGGCCCGACGGCAAGCTGGGCGCGCCGCCCGCGCTGCCGGAAGGCCGCGTCGGCACGGGCCTCGGCGTGCTGATCCTGGCGCTGGCGCTGTTCCTGCCGCTGCTGGGGGCGTCGCTGATCGCGATCGCGCTCTTCGAATGGCTGGTGCTGAGGCGGCTGCGGCCGGTCAGCGTGTGGCTGGGGCTAAGGACCGCGCCGCTCAGATCGACCGGCTGATCAGCTCCTTCATGATCTCCGAGGTGCCGCCGAAGATGCGCTGCACGCGGGAATCCGTGTACAGCCGGGTGATCGGGTATTCGTTCATGAAGCCGTAGCCGCCGTGGAGCTGGACGCCCTCGTCGACCACGCGGCCCAGCATCTCGGTGACCCACAGCTTGGCCATGGCGGCGTCGGTGGCGGTCAGCTCGTGGCGCAGATGATGCTCGATGCACTTGTCGCAGAACGCCCAGCCGACCTCGACCTGGGTCTTCAGCTCGGCCAGCTTGAAGCGGGTGTTCTGGAAGTCGAACACGGTCTTGCCGAACGCCTTGCGCTCCTTCACATAGGCCACGGTCAGATCGTAGGCGTATTGCGCCACGGCCTGGGCGTTGAGCGCGATGCCGAGGCGCTCCTGCGGCAGCTCGCTCATCAGCTGGATGAAGCCCTTGCCCTCTTCCGGGCCGAGCAGGTTCGACGTCGGCACCCGCACCTCGTCGAAGAACAGCTCCGACGTGTCGGCCGCGTGCATGCCCATCTTGTCCAGGTTGCGGCCGCGCGAGAAGCCCTCGCGCGTCGCCTCGACCAGCACCAGGCTGATGCCTTTCGCGCCCAGGCTCGGGTCGGTCTTGGCGACGACGATGATCAGGTCGGCGTTCTGGCCGTTGGAGATGAAGGTCTTGTTGCCGTTGACCACATAGTGGTTGCCGTCGAGCAGCGCCGTGGTCTTGACGCCCTGCAGGTCGCTGCCGGTGCCCGGCTCGGTCATGGCGATGGCGGTCACCACCTCGCCGGTGACCATCTTCGGCAGCCACTCGCGCTTCTGGTCCTCGCTGGCGTATTTCAGCATGTAGCCGCAGACGATGTCGCTGTGCACGGCGAAGCCCGGACCGGACGCGCCGGCCAGCCCCAGCTCCTCGTCGACGATGGCCAGGTAGCGGTAATCGCCGCCGGCGCCGCCATACTCCTCCGGCACCTGCGGGCACAGCAGGCCCTGCTCGCCGGCCTTGCGCCAGAACTCGCGCGGCACCTTGCCCGCCTTCTCCCACTCGCCGTGGAACGGCTTCATCTCCTTGTCGAAGAACTTGCGGACGGCGTCGCGGAACATCTCGTGTTCCGGCTCATAGATGCTGCGGGTGAGCATGGTCGGTTCCTGAAAAACTGCGGTTGCCGTTTATAGACGGCAGGAGGCGGGGGCGCGCAAGGCCGAAGCGAACGGCGGGGCCACAATCGTTGGGCATCGAGCCGTCCGATGGCCGCCCTGTCATGCGCTGGCCGCGAACGCAGTATGTTACCACCACGGCTTGCGCCGCACCGTCTTCGCCACTTAGTCTCGGCGTAGCAGACGAGGTCCGGCTTCCGGCGACGTACGGCCCTCGATCCCAAGCTCCCGGACGGAGTCGTGATGGTGGTTGATGCCGATCAGGGTTATGGGATTGATGACCGCATGGGCGCGTTGTTCGATGCGGTGTCGTTGAACGGCGTGACCTGCAGAAGGGCGATCCTGACCAGGATCGCCGGAGCCGGAATCGACGGGGACGACTACAGGATAGCCGGGAGCCGGGCGAGGCTCGACGCCTGGGGCGATGCCCCGATCGGTCCAAGGGACTTCGCGTCCCTGCTGGCGGATGAGATCATGATGATCAGCCGGATTTTCCGGCGTCAGCTTATCGTGCCCGATTGGCAGGATTTCTGCCGGGCGATCACCCTCATATTCGACGAGGTGGCCGCCGACCGGTCTGGCGCCAATGCCGACTACATTCCGATCCTGAGAGACGCCGACCCGGAAAAGTGGGGCGTCGCGATCTGCAGCGTCGACGGGCAGCGTTTCCATCTCGGAGACGTCGACGTGTATCATTCCATCCAGTCGGTCTCCAAGCCGATCACCTATGCATTCGCCCTGTCGCGGGAGGGCGAGGAGTTCACCAGCAGATACGTCGGAACGGAGCCGTCCGGCCGGCCATTCAACGCCCTGGACCTCCTGCCCGACATGCGGCCGTTCAATCCGTGCGTCAACGCCGGCGCGATCATGACGGCGGGCATCGTGGCATCCGGAAGCCCCGATAAATCCACCATGGACATCACGCAGGACCTGATGGCCCTGTGGCAAGGGCTGAGCGGATCCATCGCCGACGTCCGCTACAGCGAAGAAACCATGCTGTCCGAGAGGGCGACCGCTCACAACAACTATGCCATCTCGTATCTGCTCCAGGGCCGCAAGGGGCTGCCGCGGAATGTCGATCTTCACAAGATGATCGAGCTTTACCTGTCCTGCTGCAGCATCGAGATGACCTGCTCGATGCTGTCGGTCGCCGCCGCGACCCTGGCGAATGGCGGTGTCTGTCCGCTCAGCGGGCAGCAGGTCCTGCCGACCGAAATCGTCAAGAAGACGCTGTCGGTCATGCAGGTCGCCGGCATGTACGACAACGCCGGCGTGTTTACCCTGCAAGTCGGCCTGCCGGCGAAATCAGGGGTGGCCGGCGCCATCCTGGTTGTCGTGCCCAACCTGATGGGCTTTGCGACCTTTTCTCCCCGGCTGGACGCGTACGGCAATTCCGTGCGCGGGGTGTCGTTCTTCCGGGAACTGGTGGAGCGCTTCACCTTCCACGTCTATGACAGCCTTTCGGGCGGCCGCACCGGGTGCAAGCTGGACCCGCGCGAGTCACAGCACAATCGCAAGCTGCGCGATCTCACCGACCTGAAGTGGGCGCTGTCCCACGGAGACCGGCATGCCCGGAATGTCCTCGAGTTGCTCCTGCAGGTCATGATGGACATCAGCCTGGCGGACGGAGACGTCGAGGATCCCGAGCTTCAGGCCATCTCGCAAAATCTCGACGAGATGATCGGGGCGCAGCTTTCGGTGCAGCAATTGCGGACCCTGTCCCGGGACCGTCAGGCGGAAGGGGCGAATTCATTTGACGCGCTGCTCCGCCGTCTGGCGGATGACTGCCCCAACCTGGACGACAATGTGCGCGGGCTGGTTCTGGATGCCGCCTTCCGTGTCGCCTGCGCGGACGGCATGGTTGAGCCGGAAGAATATGAGCGCCTGGCGGCGATCGCCGGCACCCTGGGCATTCACCGGGGCATCCTGGATATCCAGGTGGACCGGTTTCGCCGGCTGCACGAGGGAAAGGCGACCTGAGCGCCTATTGCGGCGGGTAGCGCTCGAACGCCGGCAACTCGTGCGCATGCTCCATCCAGCGGAGCCGTTCGGCGACCTGGATGTGGACCTGGGCCGGCACCGCGTCCGGATCGTCATAGGTCGCGCTCTGCACGTCGATGATGCCGGGCAGGATGGCGGCGTTGGTATAGAACAGTCCGGTGCCGCAATCCGGGCAGAAATGCCGCCGTCCGTCGGCCGAGGACTCGTAGATCCTCGGGCTGCCGCGTGTGACCGTTACCGCGTCGATGGGATACATGGTCCAGCCGACCATCGGCGCGCCGGCATGGCGCCGGCAGTCCGTGCAATGGCACAGCGCATGATTGAGCGGCTCGCCCTCCGCCTGGTAGCGGACCGAGCCGCAGTGACAGCCGCCGGTAATCGACATGGGTCTCTCCCGATCGTTGCGGGTAACATCCGTCATGGTTCCACCAAACCCTTGATCACATGCATCGGCAGCACGAGACGCAGCGACTCCGGCAGCCTCACGAAGCCGTTGGCTTCATAGAAGGCGGCGGCGCGCTCGTTGATCGCGTCCACCACCAGCATCGACGAGCCGACCGTGGCCGCGCTGGCATGGGTGCGGCGCACGGCATCGGCAAGCAGCATGGCGCCCAGCCGCTCCCCCTGTCTCGTTTCCGACACCGCAAGCCGCCCGACGAGGGTGGCGCTGACCAGCGGATAACGCGGTACATGTTTGCGCGCGGCGGCGGGAACGTCGCCCTGTGCGAGCGCCGTGGCGCAGAGCGTGTAGTAGCCGAGCACGACATCCGGCCGTTCGGGTTCGGTCAGGACGAAGACGCCGTTGGCCTTGCGCCGGACATCCTGGGCCGCCTGGGTTTTGAAGTAGCGGTCGAGGCTGTCGATGCCACAGGAGAAGCCGTTACGGTCGTGATGCGGCGCAAGCGCCTCGATCCGTAGATCCGGACGAGACGCCACCACGCTCAGGGCGCCACGCGCCGCTTGTGTTCGGCCAGGGCGCGCACCAGGCGCTCGCTCGGCTCGGGCGGATTGACCAGCGCATCGAAGAACGCTGCGCGGTCCCGGTCGGACAGGGCGAGCGTCTCATGCTCGGCGATGGTCCGGCGCGCGGTTTCGACCAGCGCGGTGACACAGAAGTCGCTCACCTTGCGGCGGGACAGATGCGCCGCCCGCTCGATCAGATCCTTCGTATCCTCGTCCAGCCGGAACCCGAGCCGCTCTACACGGTTGGGCGCGCTTTCGGCTTTCGCGGGCTTGCGCGGCATTGGACTCACTCTATTACGTTCATTCTGCGCATTATGTGCGTCATATTGACGCACAAAGCAAGGGCTTCTCCTGCCAGCCCGACGGCCACGCCGGCATGGCCGCACCGAGGATATCGAAGTGGGGCCGGGCGACGAGTCCGGTCCCGTTTGCGTGTCTGTACAGGGACGCAGTAGGCTACCGCGTCTCGCCAGCGAAGCGGGTATTGGGGGCTACATGAAACTCAGGACCATTTTTGTCTTGTGCGCGCTCGCCACTACGGCGGTTTACAGCACCGCCTATGCTGCGCCGGATGATGACGATCCCTGTGTCCGCGCCGACCGCACCGGAAGCACCAAGGACGCCCAGGAATGCATTGATGGCCAAGAGAGCGAGGCCAGCAAACAGCGGCGCAGGGATCAAGAGCAGCAACGGAAGAATCAGCAGGCCGAGGCCGCTAGGCGCGCAACGCACCAGGCCGCACAAGCGCAGGCAATCGAGGAGCAGCGTCAGGCCGATGAGCGCAACGGCTTTAGACGCATCTCGGTATCTGATCTGGAACTCGATAAGGAGACGATCAAGGGAGGCGTTATTACCACGGGGTTTGTGCTGCAAGATGGCGGCATAGAATGGTTGGTCGAATACCCTTCCACGCCCGGCACGCCCAAAGTCGGCATCATGAGTGCCGAAGCGCCCCGTGAAGTAAGGCAGGCGCTTCAACGATGCCGATTGTCCGGCATATGCCGGTTAACGCTGATGGGCTACATGACGAGTTGCGAGATGACGATCATGGGGAAGGTTGTAAAGAACGACCGCTGTCTTTCGCCTACCGGACTTCGATAAAGATTCCGGAATTCCGGTGATGGTGCACTCAATGCCGGAATTTGGGCATTTGCCTAACGCTTGGCGGCTTCACCGCGCTGCGGTTTGTCTTCATTGACCGCGTCGAGTCCGCTCAGCGACACCGGCGGCCGGTCGGGAAAACTTACGACCAGATCGAGCGTTCCACCCATCGCCGCGACATAGCTCCGAAGGGTGGACAGCAGGAGATCGGTTCGTTTCTCAAGCCGGGAGACGCTGTCCTGCCCGATGTTGAGTAACTCTGCCATGCGATCCTGGGTAAGCGCGCGCGCCTTGCGCAGGTCGCGCAGGGTCAACTCCTCGGTGATGATCTCGGCCGCACGCTTCTCGATGCGCTCGCGCCGCTCCGGAGGAAGCCGGTCCATCATGGTCTTGAGCGAAGCCATCTCAGCCTCCTTTCTTCAGTTCCGCCAAATGGTCGTCATAGCGACGGTCGGCGGTCGTGATCAGCCTGCGATAGAATATCCTGCTCGATACGCCGGACTTGTCGCCCGCGACCAACAGGATGCCTCTGCGCTTAGGATCGAACGCAAAGGCAACGCGCCAGACGCCATCGTCCGCATCGAAGCGAAGTTCCTTCATGTTGGCGTACTTCGAGCCATTCAGCGTATCCACTCTCGGCCGTCCCATCGTCGGCCCGAGGGCACTCAAGGTCTGGCCGAGGGCCAGAAGTTCATCCTGTACGGACTCGGAGAGAGTGGTGAACTCTGTCTCGAATTCAGGATGAAAATCAATTTCCCAAGCCATAATATATTATGGTCCTCAATACATATGTTTTCAAGAACATATTACAGCAAACTACTCCCCCATCGCCTGCTTCACCAGCGCCACCGCCTCGGGGCTGTCCCATTCGGCGTCGCCTAGCATGCGGCCCAGTTCGCGGCCCTGGGCGTCGAGCAGGATGGTGGTGGGAAGGCCGGTGACGCCGAGGCCCATGCCGACGGCGTTCTTCGGGTCGTAGTAGCGCGCCAGCTTTATGCCCGCCTCGTCGAAATACGGATCGACCGCGCGCTTGCCGGCGCGGTCGCTGGAGATGGCGACGACGGCGAACGTGTCGCCGCCCAATTGCGCCTGCAGCCGGTCGAGCGACGGCATCTCCACCTTGCACGGCGCGCACCAGGTCGCCCAGAAGTTGAGCAGCACGGTCTTGCCCTTGAAGTCGCTCAGCTTTACTTCCTTGTCGGCCACCGTCTTGAAGACCAGCTCCGGCACCGGCTTCGGTTCGGCGGCGACCTTGAAATCCGCGACCTGTCCCGTAGGTTTCAGCTCTGGCGCCGCGCCGGTTTCCGGGTTGCCTGTCTCGCCGCAGCCGACATATAAGGCGGCGCTCAGGATAATGGCGGTGCGCAGCAGGCGCTTCACGGTCATGATGGGCTCCGGTTCAGGGGCGGCGGCGGACAAGATGGCAGACGACAACGGGTCCAACAAGCTCTGGGGCGGGCGTTTCGCCGGCGGCCCGGCCGCGATCATGGAGCGCATCAACGCCTCCATCGGCTTCGACCGCAAGCTGCATGCCCAGGACATCGCCGCGTCGAAGGCGCACTGCGCCATGCTGGCCGCGACCGGGATCATCTCGCGGGCCGACGCCGACGCCATTCTCGCCGGCCTGGACCAGATCAGCGGCGAGATCGCGGCGGGCAACTTCACCATCGACCCGGCGCTCGAGGACATCCACATGCATGTGGAATCCCGGCTGGCGAAAATCATCGGCGATGCGGCCGGAAGGCTGCACACCGCCCGCTCGCGCAACGACCAGGTGGCGACCGACTTCCGCCTGTGGGTGCGCGACACCATCGACAATCTGGACGGGGACTTGGGTGACCTGCAGCGGGCCTTGCTGGCGCGGGCCGAGGAGCACGCCGCGACCCTGATGCCCGGCTTCACCCACCTGCAGGTTGCGCAGCCGGTGACCTTCGGCCACCATTTGATGGCCTATGTGGAGATGTTCGGCCGCGACCGGGGCCGCCTCGCCGACGCGCGCCGGCGGCTCAACGAGAACCCGCTGGGCTCGGCGGCGCTCGCCGGCACGTCGTTCCCCATCGACCGGCACATGACGGCCACCGCGCTCGGCTTCGACCGGCCCACCGCCAATTCGCTCGACGCCGTGTCCGACCGGGATTTCGCGCTGGAGTTCCTGTCGGCCGCCTCGATCTGCGCCGTGCACCTGTCGCGGCTCGCCGAGGAGCTGGTGATCTGGTCCAGCGCCCAGTTCCGCTTCGCCAGCCTGAGCGATTCGTTCTCCACCGGCTCGTCGATCATGCCGCAAAAGCGCAATCCCGACGCCGCCGAGCTGATCCGCGCCAAGACCGGCCGCATCGTCGGCTCGCTGAACACCTTGCTGATCGTCATGAAGGGCCTGCCGCTGGCCTATTCCAAGGACATGCAGGAGGACAAGGAGCCGACCTTCGACGCCGCCGAGTCGATTTCGCTCTGCGTCGCCGCCATGACCGGCATGATCGCCGACCTGAAGGTCAACGAGAAGGTGCTGCTGGCGTCCGCTTCGACCGGTTTCGCCACAGCGACCGACCTGGCCGACTGGCTGGTGCAGAATTTGGACATGCCGTTCCGCCGCGCCCATCACGTCACCGGATCGCTGGTCAAGCTGGCGGAAGGCAAGGGCTGCGACCTTGCGGACCTGAGCCTCGACGACATGCGGTCGGTGGAGCCCGGCATCACCGACGCGGTGTTCGGCGTGCTGACTGTCGAGCAGTCCGTCGCCAGCCGCCGGTCCTATGGCGGCACCGCGCCCGACCGGGTGCGCGAAGCCATCGCCGCGTGGAAGGAGCGCCTCGCATGAAGCCGATCAGGATCGCCGTCATTATCGGGCTGTGCGCGCTCGCCGCCGCCTGCGGCCGCAAGGGTCCGCTGGAAGCGCCGCCCGACGCGACCGCGCCGCCGCCGGTCAAGGAGGTGTCGCCCCAGTCGCCCGGCAGCAAGCCGACCATGGAAGTCCCGCCCCAGACGAACACGCCCTGATGAACCACTTCGAGTACAGGAACGGCGTCCTGCACGCCGAGGATGTGCCGCTGCCCGAGATCGCGGCGGCGGTCGGCACGCCGTTCTACTGCTACTCGACCGCGACCCTGACCCGGCACTTCACCGTGTTCTCGAGCGCCTTCGCGCGGATGGACGCGCTGGTGTGCTACGCGGTGAAGGCCAATTCCAACATCGCGGTGCTGAAGACGCTGGGCCGGCTGGGCGCGGGCGCCGACATCGTCTCGGAAGGCGAGCTGCGGCGGGCGCTGGCGGCGGGCATCCCGGCGAACAAGATCGTGTTCGCGGGTGTCGGCAAGACCTATGACGAGATGGCCTTCGCGCTCGACCAGGGCATCCTGCAGTTCAACGTGGAGTCCGAGCCCGAGCTGCTGGTGCTCAACGCCGTCGCCGTCGAGAAGGGCGTGAAGGCGCCGGTGGCGCTGCGCATCAATCCCGACGTCGACGCCAGGACCCACGAGAAGATCTCGACCGGCAAGGGCGAGAACAAGTTCGGCCTGCCGCTGGTGCGGGCGCGCGAGATCTACCGGCTGGCCGCCGACCTGCCCGGCATCGACCCTGTCGGCGTCGATGTCCATATCGGCTCCCAGCTCACCTCGCTGGAGCCGTACGAAGAAGCATTCGGCCACATCGCCACCCTGGTGATGGAGCTGCGCGCCGAGGGCCACGATATCCGCCGTGTCGACGTGGGCGGCGGCCTCGGCATCCCCTACCATCCGGACGATCCCGAGCCGCCCCATCCCGACGCCTATGCCGAACTGATCGAGCGGCTGATCGGGCCGCTGGGCTGCCAGGTCGTGCTGGAGCCGGGCCGGCTGATCGTCGGCAACGCAGGCATCATGGTGTCCAAGGTGGTCTACGTGAAGCCCACGGCAAACCGCGGCTTCGTGATCATCGACGGCGCCATGAACGACCTGGT
>CAMBYA010000014.1 GCA_945872035.1 Rhizobium sp. Q54 | reverse complement strand
GTCGCTGTCGGCGGCCAGTTGAAGTCCTGGGCGTCGGTGTCGTTCTTGCTGGTCACGTAGCGGCCGACGGCGTCGATCCGGAAATTGTCGGTAACCTGGGCCATACCCTTGCCGCTGAAGGTGAAGGTGCGGGCACCGTCCTTCTCGGTGCCGAAGCGCGACAGGTTGATGCCGCCGGCGCCGAAATAGCCGGCCGAGAACACGCCGTTCACCCGGTCGGTGCCGCCGGAGACCAGCGCCGTCGCCTGCCGTTCAGCGAACGAGCCGCCCTCGGCCGAGCCCTCGAAGCGGAAGCCTGGGTGACCGCTCCTGGTGATGATGTTGATGACGCCGCCAAGCGCATCCGAACCGTAGAGCGCGCTCTGGGCGCCGCGCAGCACCTCGATGCGCTCGACGCCGACGGCCATCAGGCCGGCATAGTCGAACTCGCCGTTGAAGTTCAGTTCGTTGGCCTCGACGCCGTCGATCAGCACCAGCGTGTGGTTACCCTCGGCGCCGCGCATGCGAATCTGGGTCAGCTGGCCGGGTCCGCCCGAGCGGCTGACGGCGACGCTGGGCACGCTGCGCAGCAGGTCGGAGACGACCGGGTTCTGCCGCCGCTCGATGTAGTCCTCGTCCAGCACCGAGATGGCGTTGCCGATGGTGTAGGCCGCGGCCGGCACCATGGACGCGGTGACGAAAACCGTATCGCCGGGCAGGACGCCGTCGGCGGCGAAGGCAGGCGCGCCGGCCAGGCCGGCCAGCGCGGTGGTGACAAGCACTGAAGATCTTCGTCGGTTGGTTCGATTGGCGGGCATCTGTTTCCTCACAGCCACTTGGTAAGAGGCTGGACGCACGGGATGCCGCCGCGCCAGGGCGCTGCCGGTCATTGCTTGCGAGGGCGTGTGTCGTCCCATCCGCGGCGTCCAACCCATTCACAGGTGTCGCCACAGCGGAAACCCGCACCACCCACTACCCCGGTAGCTGGAAGGACGACGCGATGGCAGGTCTCCTGGCTGGCGGGTCGTCGCCCCGATACGCCTTCCCAGGACGGATCCCAGTGGCTCTTCGTATCGGAACTCGCCGCTTACAGTTGCGGGGACAGCCACGGCTGGAGCGCGCATTGCTCTTCCGTGTTCCCTTTGAAGCCCTTGCGGGCACCATCGGAGCGGACCCTACACCCGCCGCCGGGCAAACGCAATTGCGCAGAATTCGCGGGGTGTCCTGCAGATTTCCTCAGGCCGCGCGCCGGTACGCAGATGTGGAAATCAGCAGCAGTACCAACAGGCCCAGGATCATAAAGCCGGTCAGCATGGCCCACGCCTCGTTGATGGCGACCACCATGCCCGCCTTCTCGACCAGCGGGCGGGCGAAATCGACGGCCGACGCCTCCAGGTTCTCCAGCGGCACGCCCTTGAAGAACCTGAGCGGCAAGCCGACGAACTCGGCGGCCTCGCGGCTGCCCGCCATCAGCTCATCGGCGAGGCGCCTGGCATGGCCCTCGGCCCTGCCGTAGATCACCGTATCGATCAGGGCGATGCCGATGGCACCGCCCAGGTTGCGCATCAGGTTGAACAATCCGCTGGCGTTGGTCACCCGACCGGGCGGCAAATGCCCCAGCGCGAGCCGCGTCGGGGGCAGCAGGCACAGCATGATCGCCGAGCCCCGGACGATCTGCGGCCATAGCATCTCGTCGAAGCCGGATTTCGGAGTCTCAAACGTGCTCATGGCCAGGCCGAGTCCGAACAGGGCGAAGCCGCACGCCGTGAGCCACCGCGCGTCGAAGCGCCGCTCGAGCTGCACCACGATTGGCGCCGTCACCAGTTGGGCAAGGCCGGTGACCAGCATGACCTGGCCGATGTCCAGGGGGCCGTAACCGCGGACGAAGCCCAGGAACACCGGCATCAGGTAGACCGAGCCGTAAAGTCCCACGCCCAGCAGGAAACTGAGGCAGCAGCCGACGGCGAACGCCCGGTCGCGGAACTCGCCAAGGTCGACGAAGGACCGGGAGCGCGCCAGAGTCCGGCGCACGAATGCCGCGCCGCTCGCCACGCTGAGCACCAGCAGCGCCAGCACGAGCCCGGACAGCCATCCCCGCTTGGGGGCCTCCTTGAACCCGATCTCCAGCGCCGCGAGCGCGATAGCCATCAGCACCAGGGCGATGGTATCGACGGTTCGCAGCTGGCCAGGGTCGGACTTTTCGCGCGGCAGGCTCGCCAGCGCCACGGCAGCGGCCAGCAATCCCGGGCCGATGTTGATCAGGAACAGCCAGTGCCAGGACCAGGTCTCGGTGATCCAGCCGCCGACGAGCGGTCCGACGGTGGGCGCCAGCACCGCCAGCACGCCGCCGATGGTGGTCGCGATGCCCTGCAGCCGGGACGGGAACAGCAGGAACACGGCGGCGAACACCAGCGGGATCAGCACGCCGCCGGCGAAGCCCTGCACGACACGCCAGGCGATCAGATCGGCGAATCCGACGCTCAGCGCGCAGCCGAGCGACGCGGCGCTGAACAGGAGGATGGCGGCAAAGAACAGGCCGCGCATGGTCAGGGCCCGCGTCAGCAGGCCGGTGAGCGGGATGGCGATGACTTCGGCGATCAGATAGGCGGTCTGGATCCAGCTCATGCGCTCGGGCGGGATCGCCAGCGCGCTCTGGATGGCGGGCATGGAGGTGACGACCACCTGCACGTCGAGGATCGCCATGAACATGCCCAGGCACATGGCGGCGAAACCCGCCCACACCGTGAACGGCACGGCGCGGTTGTCGTCGGTTGTTTGCGGCATCACCGGGCCAGCGCCCGGTTTTCGGCGCGGATGCGGACCGTCAACAGAGCGGCATTCAGCAGGGTGAAGACGACGCCGTACCAGACCAGCCCGAACACCAGCGGCAGCACCATGATCTCGCCGGCAACGACCCAATAGTTGGGGTGATCGAGGAACCGGTACGGCCCTTCCCGCACGAGCGGCGCCCCGGGCAGCACGATGATCCGCGTCGTCCAGCGCAGCCCCAGGGTGGCAAGCACCCAGAGGCGCAGCAGCTGAAACACCGCGAAGAACGCGAGCCAGGCCAAGTTGACCGGCGCGGACCAGGCCAGCCACCAAAGGCCGGCGAGCCAGGCGCCATGCAGCAGCACGATCAGCGGGTAATGTCCTGGCGCGACTTCGATCCCGCCCTGCGCAAGCAGCCGCGCGGTGTTGCGGCGGGCGAGCGCCAGTTCGCCCAGCCGCTGCAGCGTGACGAACGCCAGGACCGCGAGCGCCAGGCTCACGCGGCCCTCGGCAGCGCCGACTTTACCAGCGAAACGCAGCCGCAGCTGAAGCCGGGTCCGAGCGCCGTCATCACCGAGCGCTCCGGCAGACTTTCCCTGAGCACCCGGTCGAGGACGAACAGCACTGTGGGCGCCGACATGTTGCCGTGGTCGCCCAGCACCGCACGCTCATGGTCGAGCGCGCCCTGGTCGAGATGCAGGGTCTGCTCCAGCGCCGTCACCACCTTGGCGCCGCCCGGATGGCAGATGAAGCGATCGACGCTGTCGCGGTCGACGCCGATGCGCGCCAGGATGCCGTCGATGGCCGGGCCTACGTTGTCGCGGGCGAAGGGCGGTATCTCGCGGTCGAAGACGACGCCGAAGCCGACCTCGTCGATATTCCAGCCCATGATGCCGAGCGTGTCGGCCCAGAGATGCTCGCCCGCGCCTTCGATACGCGCGAGCCCGACCTCGCCAGTACGCACCACGGCGGCGGCGGCGCCGTCGCCGAACAGGGCAGTGGCGACGATGTTGGCCTTGGTCAGCGTGTCGAGCCGGAAGGCCGCCGAGCAGACTTCCACGGCGACCAGCAATACGGTCGAGCCGGGCCGCGCGCGGGCCAGCCGTCCGGCGATGGCAAGGCCCTGCACGCCGCCGGCGCAGCCAAGGCCGAACACCGGCACCCGCTCCACGTCCGGCCGGAAGCCCATGCGGCCATGCACCCGCGCTTCCAGGCTGGGCGTCGCGATGCCGGTCGAGGAAATGCTGATGACTGTGTCCACCTCGGCCGCCGTGCAGTTCGCGGCAGCCAGTGCCTTGCGTGCCGCGTCGATGAACAGGTCGCCAGCGCCGTCCAGGTAGGATTCCGTCCGCTCGCTCCAGCCGCGCTGCTCCAGATACCAGTCGACCGGACGGATCAGATGTCTCGTATCGATGCCTGTGGTGGCGAAGACCCTCTCAAGCTGGCTGAAATCGGGAAACCGGCCCGAGAACACATCGCGGGCGACACGCGCCGCCTCGGCCTGCGTCAACAGATGGGGCGGGACCGCCGTCGCGACCGATAGCAGGCTTGCGTGCGATCCCTCTCTCGCGTCGGCCGATCTCTGCATGCTGTCGACCTTCCCGGTCGCCCGTGGCCCGCCGGAGATCGGCGATCAGGCATGGGCACACTCTATCCAAGTATGGCTTGCGCCGACCGTGTCAACGCCCGGACGCCCGGGAGGGTGCCGCTCTCGCAAAAAATTACCCGGCTATTCCGATAAATGGCCCCGTTAGTGACCATCGGGTGACCGGCAGGTATCGGCCTCAGGCGCCTTCCCGCTTGTCGTAGCCGATGCTTTCGGGAGTGACGTAGATCGGCGGGCGCTCGGGCTCCAGCACGGTCGGACGGCCGTGGCAGAGATTGATCATCTCCCCGGTGCGACCGTTCGGGCCTTCCTTGATGATGTCGACGACAACCTGGGCCGAATCCTCGGGCCGCATCCAGGTGGCGGCCAGTTCCGGCGTGACCGCGTCGCCGAGGAAGTTGCGCAGCATGGAGGTGTCCGTCGCCCCCATGGCCATGCCGTTCACCCGGATGTTCTTGTCCCGCAATGCCTTGGCCCAGGCATAAGTCAGCGCATAGGTGCCGTATTTGCTGGAGTCGTAGATGTCGAACACGAGGCTGCCGCCGGTCGGCCGGGGCGAAGCGGCCCACGGGCAGGTGTCGAGATGCGGGCACAACTCGCGCGGCGAGCCGCAGGTAACGCCGTGGTCGGTGCCGATATTGACGATGTTGCCACCGCCCCGCGCGATCATGCTGGGCATCACCGCCCGGCCCATCAGGTACTCGCCCTTCAGGTTGGTGCCAACCATGCCGTCATAGTCGGCGAGGGTCTTGTCCAGATCGTCATGGGACGAGCTGAGCCAGCACTTGCCGGCGTTGTTGATCAGGATGTCGATGCCGCCGAACCGGGCGATGGTGTCATCGACGAACTTGCGCGCGGTGGCCGGATCGGACACGTCGCCGGTGACGGCGAACGCCTTGACGCCGCGCCGCTCCAGTTCCTTCGGCAGGTCCATGATCTCAGGCATGAGGTCGATGACCGCCACGTTGCAGCCCTCGCGCGCCATGGCCTTGGCATAGGCCCGGCCAATGCCGATGGCCGCGCCTGTGACGATGGCGGTCTTCCCGATCAGCAGTTCAGTCATGTCTATTCCCCGTGAGCTTTGGAGCGGAGAGGCGCCGGCGCGATATCCCCATCGCGCCGGCGGCCCTCCAACTGATCTCTCAGGCCAAGCCCGAGATGGTCTTGTGAGCCACCTTGCGCGGACCCAGCTCGACCGGATAGCCGACCCAGGCGCCGATGTTCTCGCCGGTGCGGCCGTCCTTGAACAGGTCGATCATCTGCTGGGCGATCTGCTCGGGCTTCATCACCTGCTTGGCCATGTCCGGCGGCAGCTGCTTGTCCGGGAACAGGCCGCGCAGCATGGGCGTGTCGGTGGCGCCCATGCACAGGGCGTTGACCCGGATGTTGAACTCGGCGAGCGCCTTCGCCCACGAATCGGTGAAGCCGTTCAGCGCCCACTTGGAGGCGTTGTACAGGTCCGTATCCGGCTGGTTGGTGCCGTCGCTGCGGGCCGGCAGCACGTAATAGGTACTGATGTTGACGATGTCGCCCTGCCCGCGGGTCTTCATGTGCGGCACGCTGGCGCGGGTCAGCATCAGCAGGCCCTTGAAGTTGGTGTCCATGATGAAGTCCCAGTCGGCGACGGCCTGCTCCCAGGACGAATCGACCGGGGTCTTGCGCCAGGTGCCTGCGTTGTTGACCAGGATATCGATGCCGCCCAGCTCGGCGGCGGCGGCGACCACCTTCTCCACGTCGGCGCGCTTCGAGATGTCGGCCTTCATGCCGAGCACCTTGGCGCCGGTTTCGCCGGCGATACTCTTGGCGACGTCGGCGATCTTGTCCTGCACGTCGAAGGCGATGACGGTCGCCCCCTCCTGCGCCAGCCGGCGGGCGAACGCCTCGCCCAGTCCCTGCGCCGCACCGCTGACGATGGCGATCTTTCCCTTAAGCATCGACGGTCTCCCTCGCATTGTAGCCGACGCTCTCGGGCGTCACGTAAATGGGCTTGCGTTCCGGCTCGAGCACGGTAGGCCGGCCGACGCAAAGATTGATGGTTTCGCCGGTGCGGCCTTTCGGACCTTCCTTCAGGATGTCGACAACCACCTGGGCCGAGTTTTCGGCGGTCATCCAGGTGGCGACTTCCTCGGGCGTTGCCCGGTCGCCATAGAAGTTGCGGATCATCCAGGAGTCCGTCGCGCCCATGCACATGCAGTTGACGCGAATATTCTGCGGCTTCAGCGCCTTCGCCCAGGCGAAAGTCAGGGCATAGGTGCCGTACTTGCTGGCGTCATAGATGTCCATGACGGTGCCGCCGCCGGTCGGCCGCGGCGAATCGCCCCACGGACAGGCCGACAGGTGCGGGCACAGCTCTCGCGGCGAGCCGCAGGTGACGCCATGGTCGGTACCGATATTGACGATCTCGCCGCCACGGCCCTGCTTCAGCAACTGGGCGATTACCGCCCGGCCCATCAGGTATTCGCCACGGAGATTGGTGCCCACCATGCTTTCATAGTCGGCTTCGGTCTTGTCCAGATCGTCATCGATCAGGCTGACCGAGCACTGGCCCGCATTGTTGATCAGGATGTCGACGCCGCCGAACCTGCCGATCACGTCGTCGACGAACTTGCGCACGGTCGCCGGCTGCGACACGTCACCCTGCACGGCATAGGCCTTGACCCCGTGCTTCTCCAGTTCCCCGGCCAGATCGGTGATCTCGGCCCGGAGGTCGATCACCGCCACGTTGCAGCCTTCCCTGGCCATGGCCTTGGCGTAGGCGTTGCCGATGCCAACCGCGGCGCCGGTAACGATGGCCGTCCGGCCCTTCAGCGAAACACTCATCAGCGCCCTCCTGCGACGTCAAGGAATTGGCCCGTCGTCCATTCGGCGGCGGGCGATGCAAAGAAAACGGCCGCCGCGGCGACGTCTTCCGGATAGCCGGTACGGCCGAGCGGCGTTGCGTCGGCGGCCATCTTCATCGCCTGGTCGTTCGAGATGTTCAGGGTCTCCTTGAACATGTCGGTGACCACGATGCCGGGCGCGATGCAGTTCACGGTGATCTTCTTGGGTGCCAGCTCGACAGCCATGGTGCGGGTGAACGCGATCATGCCGTTGTTCGCCGACGAATAGGCGCCGAAGCCCAGCGACGCGTTGTGCGCGGCGATCGAGATGATGTTGATGATGCGGCCGCCGTTCTGCATCCGCTTGGCGGCCTGCTGCGAGCCCCAGAACTTGGTCTTCATGTTGAGATCGATCTGCTCGTCCCACTTCTCCAGCGGAATCTCGGGCAGCGGGTACATCTTGCGGTCGAGATTGCCGCCGGCGTTGTTGACCATGATGTCGAGGCCGCCGAGTTCGGCGACCACCCGGTCGAGCGCCTTCGGGATCGCGGTCCAGTCCATCACGTCCGCCGAGATCGCCAGGCTCTTGCGGCCCAGCGCCCTGATTTCCTGCGCCACCTCGTCCACGTCCGCCTGGCGGCGTGCGATCACCGCCACGTCCGCGCCGCACTCGGCGAACGCGATGGCGATCCCCTTGCCGATACCTCTGCCGCCGCCGGTGACGACCGCGACCTTGCCGTCCAAGCGGAACCGCTCGTGCATTCCCATCAATGTCTCCCCTGTATTATTGGGCTGCGATGTTCTGGTCGACCCGCGTGAGGTTGACCGGAATGGCGCTCATGCGCGGCATGCCGGTGCGCGGATCGTAGTCCTTCTCCACATTCGTCAGGCGGCCCGTGTTCGAGCCGATGAAGAACACTTGCTTGTCGAACTCGGGCGCGTCGCCGAACGAATGCGCCATGGAAATCACCCCAGGGCGCACATCCGGCGCCTCCTCGATGATCCCCAGGATCGACGCATGGTCCGACGAGATCTTCACCACATCGCCCGGGTTCAGACCCAGCGCCGCGATGTCGCCCGGGTTCATGAAAGCCGGGTTGTAGCTGTGGTTGCGCACCAGCGCCGGAATGTCGCGCCCCGACGAATTGTAGACGTCATTCATGCGGCGGCTGACCAGCCGGTGACTGAAACGCATGTCGGTGTAGCCCGCATGGTCGGTGACCGGCTCGGTCATGACCTGGGCCAGTTCCGCCATCATGTCGGCGTTGCCGATATCGAGCTTCTCTTCGCAGTCCTCGTCCTTCGGCAGCACCAGGATGGTCGGATCGTCGAAGATGTGGCCGTGCGGGTACTTCTTCACCTCGGACAGCGGTATCCGCGACCCCTTGCAGAGCATCTCGTATATGTCGTCGGTCGTCGGCTTGTTGACCATGTCCAGGTCCTGGCAGTTGACCCGCAGCTGCAGGCCCATTCGCTGCGCCAGGCCGTAAAAGAATTCCCACTCCTCGACCAGGTCCGCGCCGGCCGGGTCGTCGGTGATCCTGGGCTGGTACATGGCGTACGGTTCGGGATAGCCGGTCGAGAACCCGTAGAACCAGATGAACTCGTTCGGCTGGGAGATCGCCGGCGCCTCGAGGCCGAGGCGCGGCGGGATCACGTAGTCGGCCATCTTCGCCGTGGCCGACATCTTGATGTCGAGGGTGACGTTGAGGTCGAGCTTCTTCATCGCCTCATAGGTCTTCAACTGATCGGGCCACGCGGCCATGGGGTTGCCGCCGACGCTGATCAGCGCCTTCACCTGGCCTTCGCCGTCGAGCAGGATCTCGTCGGCGAGCGCGGCCGCGGTGAGCCCGCTGACATTGTCGCCCAGGTCGCGGACCCGGAGCTTTTCGCCATAGCCCCAGGCCTGCTTCGGCTTGCTCTCGGCCTGCGCCTTGCCGCGGCGTTCCGGGATCAGCACGAACGGATTGGGCATCTTCTCGCCCTCGCGCAGCCACCTTCCGCACAAGGTGTTGATCACCAGCACCATGTATTCTGTCAACGTGCCGCGCGGCGCCATGTTCGGGCCCGTTCCCGCCGTGGTCATGCCTCTCTTGCCCGACGCATAGACTCTTGCCGCCTGAATCAGCAATTCCTCGGGAACATCTGCGCGCTTCGAAACGTATGTGGGCGTGAAAGGCGCAACGGCCTGCTTCAGCGACTCGAACCCTTCGACGTCGCTTTCGAGGAACTCCCGGTCGTAGAGGCCTTCTTCGATGATGATATGGGCGAGGCCGGCCAGGATCGTGGGATCCTCACCAGGCTTGCACTGCAGGTGGATATGAGCCTTTTCGGCACATTCGGTCTTTCGCGGGTCGATCACAATCAGCTTCATGCCGCTGCGCAGGGCGTCGTGCAGCCGCTTGGCGGGATTGTATTGCGGGATGCCGCCCCATTTGGAAACCACCGGGTTGGCGCCGACCAGCATCCAGGTATCCGAATCGGAGAAGGGCTGCGGCCCGGCGCTCCAGCGGCCGTGGAACGCGATGGCCATGGGCTTGCCGGGCTGGTCGATGCTGCCCGAGGAAAACTTCATCGGCGAGCCGATTGCCTGCATGAACGCGCCGGCAATGGCGGACCCCGCAGGATAGGGGAACGAGTAGGTGGCCGTGTAAAGCGCTACCGAACGAGGGCCGTGCTTGGCGATCAGGTCGGTCAGCCGGGCGGCGATATCGTCGAGCGCGGCGCCGGAAGTCACAGTTTCGTGAGCGCCGGAAACCTTGCGCTGGGGCCGAAGAACTCTCTCCGGATTGTAATGTTGTTGCGGAAGTTGTCGGCCCTTGACGCAGGTATATCCGAAATACATCGGATTTTCCTTGTCCCCGATGACTTTAACGGCCTTGCCATCCTCGACCGTTACCTTTATGCCACAAAAAGAGTGGCAAAAACGGCAGATCGCCGTTTGCGTCTCAGCCATGATCGTCTCCCCACTTCAGGCCGCGCGCTAACATGCATGCTTGAAGGTGGAGCCTACGACGCCATTCCGGCCTTGACAAGGGCCGAAGGAAACCAAGACTCTACTCGCCGCAAGCTGCGAATAAACTTTCATCTTTCGTCGCACATATGCGATATATATCAACGGAGCTGGGCTATGGGTGAAACGCAAGGAGGGTTGTGCGTATGAACCGAATTGGAAAATATGTCGTGCTCGGACTGGGCGTTTTGACGCTCGGTGCCTGCGCCACGACGGACAACTTGGATACCTACAATAAAGCCAAGGGCGCGTGCACGGCCGGATCGGCGTTCAATGCGGCCTTGTGCAACGGCTACAGTCAGCTCGCCACGGAAGAACAGACTCCGTACGAGCCTTACGTCATTGATCCGCGCGACCGTGACTACTACGCGACGAAGGCCATCGCCGCTGGCGCCGGCCAGACTCCGTTGCCGTCGAATGTCGCCGGTCCGCTGCCGCCGGAAGGTTGCGGTGCCTCTCAGGCTGCCGCGCCTTGCGTCGCGGTGCCTGACAGCCGCCCGATCCCGGGTGAGGCGATCGCCGAGGTTACCGATGGCCGTGCCCGCCTGATGGCGGCGTTCGACGCCGGTGGCCGCGAGAAGGCGCCCGATCCGGCCGCCCGCGCCCAGACCCAGTTCGATTGCTGGCTGGAGCAGCTGGAAGAGAACTATCAGCCGCAGGATATCGCGCGCTGCCGCCAGGGCTTCCTGGATGCGTTGGCCGAGCTCGAAAAGGCTCTGCTGCGGCCGCCGGTCGCCGCTCCGGAAGCCGGTAAGCCGGAACCGTTCCTCGTGTTCTTCGACTTCGACAAGTCGAACATCACGCCGGAATCGGCTCAGGTCATCTCCCAGGCCGCCGCGAAGGCCAAGGACACCGGTGCGGTCGCGATCCAGGTCATCGGTCACACTGACCGGTCTGGCCCGCCTGCCTACAACGACAGGCTCTCCATGCGCCGCGCCAACGCGGTGAAGGCTGAGCTGGCGAAGAACGGTATCGACGCGTCGACTATCACGGTCGAAGGCCGCGGCGAAGCCGATCCTCTCGTCCCGACCGCCGACGGTGTGCGCGAGCCGCAGAACCGGCGTGCGGAAGGCATCTGGATCTATCGCTAGTATCCAGAGCTGACGCCAAGATCGAGGGCGCGTGCTTCGGCACGCGCCCTTTTTCTTTGTCCGGAGCGCGACAATGCAGCCAACCATCGAAACATTGCGGCTGGTTCTGACTCCCGCCGTGCCCGGCGACGCCGGCCGCCTGCATGTGTTGCTCGCCATTCCCGAGGTGCGCCGGTTCCTGTGCGACGACCGCGTCCTCGGCGCGGACGAGGTCTCGGGGCTGCTGGCCGAAGCCTTGGCGCTGGCCGATGATGGACTGGGATTCTGGATGCTGGTGACCAAGGCCGGCGCGTTCATCGGGCTGGCCAGCCTGATGCCGGTCTTCGCGGGCGCCGTCGAAACATTCCCGGAGTTCGCCGGCGACATCGAGCCGACAATCGCGCTGGCGCCTGAAGTCTGGGGGCGCGGCTATGCCCTGGAAGCCCTCGCCGTGATCATGGCCCATGCCCGCGCGCTGGGCCGCCAGCGCCTCGCCGCGCTGGTCGACGCGCCCAACATGCGCTCACACCGGTTGGTGGAGCGCGCCGGATTTTCCAGGATCGGCACCACGCCCGGCCCCTTGCACACGCTGGTCGCCTATGTAGCGGAGTCCCTGAGGAAAAACTGACATGCGGCCATGTCCGAGTCCGAGCATGATGACCTCCCGCCGCATCCTCCTGTGCGCATCGCCGTTGCTATTGCTCCTGGCGACCGAGGCCCATGGAGCTGGCGGCGCGCACGTGGTCGACGACGCTGCCATCGAAGACCCGGGAACCTGCAATCTCGAGACATGGACTTCGGCCATGGGCAAGGGAAGCGCGCTTCTCACCGCATCCGCCGCATGCACGCCGCGCCGTTTTCCCTAGCTCCAGGCCGGCGGGTGGATGCAGCGCACCTGGACCCGGAGCGGCGACGACACGCTGGCGGGCCCCGCGATCAAGGCGGCGGCGCTGCCACTGGGGCCTGGCATCAGTATCGCCCTCTCGGCGTGGGGCGGTTGGAGCCTTGGCCTGCATCGCTTGGAGGCAGCGGGCGCCAGCATTCCGCTCACCGTGGAACTGGGGAGCGGCGTCACCCTCAATCTCAACGCCGGATGGGAATGGAGCCGCACCGGCGACCGACACAAGGCCATCGTCGGCGCCCAGATCGACTGGTCGGTATCCGAGCACCTGTCGTTGATGGCCGAAGGCTTCGGTCAGATCGGCGCCGGCGCCGGCTACCAGGCTGGCATCCGGTGGATGCCCGCGCGCTGGATCGATGTCGATCTGCTGGTCGGCCGGCTATCGGATGGCACCGCCCGTCACGCCGCGACGATGGGCGTGACGGTGCGCTACTGATCATTACTTGTTGAGGAAGTTGAGTGGCAGGCCCGGCCGCGGCCACTCGCAGCTCACCAGCTTGCCGGTGGTCGACAGGGTGATGAACGCCGTCTTCAGGTCCTTGCCGCCAAAGCAGATGTTGGTGGTGAGGATGTCGGGAAACGGGAAGAACTCGGTGGCCGAGCCGTCGGCCTTGAAGCTGGTGATGCCGCCATTGATCAGCGTCGCCACGCAGACATTGCCTTCGGCGTCGACCGCCATGGAATCGAGCAGCTGATGGCCCGGCAGGCCGTGCACCAGCCGGTGCGGCTGACCGCCCGGCTGCTTCTTCGCCTTGCCGGGGCTGTCGAGATCGACCGCCCACAGGCGGCCGGTGGTCGTCTCGGCGAAGTACAGCGTGTTCTCGTCGGGCGACAGGGCGCAGCCATTGGCGGTAATGACGCCGTGGACGATCCGGGTGATCGAGCTGCCGTCCGGCTTCGCGTAATAGACCGAACTCAGGTCCATGTCCCACTGCCGGCGCTTGCCCAGGTCGGTGAAATAGAACCCGCCCGACTTGTCGAACACCAGGTCGTTCGGGCCTTTCAGCTTCTGGCCGTCGCATTCGGTGTAGAGCACCTTGATCTCGCCGGTGTCCGGGTTGACCTTCTCGATGCGACCGCCCTTGTAGTCGTCTGACTGGTTGCCAGGCATCAGGCCGCCGTCCGGCAGGTTATGCCAGGCGAAGCCGCCATTGTTGCAGATATAGATCCAGCCGTCCGGTCCCATGGCCGCGCCGTTGGGGCCGCCGCCGACCGTGGCGATGCGCTCGATCTTGCCGTCGGGCGTGACCCGGGTCAGCGCGCCGGCCTCGATCTCCACCAGGATGACCGAGCCATCGGGCATGGCGATCGGGCCCTCCGGAAACCGCAGCCCGGAGGTAATTTAGGTGATCTTCATGATGCCCTCCCCAGTGACGAACGGCCGTTCAGCCGAACCTGATCTGTTCCTTGTACCAGCCCGAGCCGATGATCTTCATCGAGTTGTTGTTGGGCAGGCGCTTGTCCCAGCCCTTGGGGTCGGCCTGATAGGCGTCGAGGATCTTCTGGGCGGCGGTGGCGTCTTCGCCCTCGAATTCATAGATGGTGATGTAGCCGCCGGGCATGTCGCCCTTGAACGGCTGCTCGGCCCTGAAGCAGCGGACGCCGGTGACGTTGGGGCAATTGAACGTGTCTTCCACGTGGTTCCCCAGATACCAGTCGCGGAACGCCTGCACATGGTCCTCGGTCTTGGCGTCAACCACGCCGATCAGCACCAGCTTGCCCATTGTCGTCTCCCGATTTCATTCATGAGTGAAGGTTGCGGGAGCGTAGGCGAGCGCCGGCGCCTTGGCAAGCGAGGCTAGAGCTTCACCTCACGCACCGGGTCCGAACCGTCCCAGCCCTTCGCCGCGTTGATCAGCATGGTCTGGAAATCGACCAGGTCCTGGCGCTTCTCGACCAGCTCGACCATCACGCCCAGATCGGCGCGGGTGTCCATATAGGCGAAACGGCCGCCGATGTCGGGCGCGCCGCCCGTGGTCACCGCCGGATAGCCGAGCAGCTCGTATTTCAGCTTCACCGCGTCGAAGTCGTCGACCCAGACGCCGACATGATGGAACCCGCCCTTGTCCGGGCCGAACACGTCGCGGTAGGCGCTGGGGCTGTCGTCGTGCTGCTGGATCAGTTCGATCTCGATATCGCCCGCCTGCGCCAGTGCAAACGACGCATCCAGCCTTGCCGGCTTGCCGCGATAGGTGATCTCGCCCGCGTCCAGATGCCGGTAGATATAGAACGGGCCGACGCCCAGTTTTCCGGTCCAGCGCTGCAACGCCGCGTCGATATCCGGCACCACGTAGGAATTCTGGAACACCTTCAGTCCAAGCGGCAGGTCAATCATGGGTCGTCTCCCGTTTCTTTCCTCACTCTAAGCCCAGCCGCTCGGCCTCGGCCAGTTCTTCGGGCGTATTGATGTTGAAAAACGGATCGATGGGCGACACCGGGAAATCCGCCGCCCGTGCGCCGATCCGTTCGGCCCACTCCCCGGCCCTGCGCCCGCCGCCTGCCAGGAAGTGCGACAGGCCGTCGCGCAGCCGCATGTGGAACAGGCCCGCGACCGGGTGCAGCCTGCCGCCCGACGACGCCACCGCCGCCGGCGCATCGGACACGGCGTCGTGCAGCCGCGCCACCAGGTCGCGCGGCAGGAACGGCGAATCGCATGGCGCGGTGACCACCCAGCCGAACGACGGTGCGTGGGACGCCACCCAGTCCATGGCGGCGAGCAGGCCGGCGAGCGGTCCGGGATAGGCATCGACCGTGTCGCCGATCACCGGCAGCGCAAAGCTCTTCCAGCGGTTTGGATCGCCATTGGCGCTCAGCATCAGCCGGCCCACCTGCGGCGCCAGCCGGTCGATGACATGGCGCAGCACCGGCTTGCCGGCGAGCGTCAGCAATGCCTTGTCGCCGCCGCCCATGCGGCGCGACAGGCCGCCCGCCAGGATGACGCCGAGCACGCCGCTTGTGGCTGTATTTTCCATGAGCCGAACCTAATATACACCCCAACTATAGCGGGGAGCGGCCCTGATGCACGTGATCGGTATCGTCGGCTGGAAGAACAGCGGCAAGACGACGCTGGTCGTCGAACTCGTCCGCCTGCTCACCGAGCGCGGCCTGAAGATCGGCACCATCAAGCACGCCCATCACAGCTTCGACATCGACCAGCCGGGCAAGGACAGCTACCGGCACCGCGAGGCGGGCGCCACCGACGTGATCGTCGCCTCGGGTGCACGCTGGGCGCAGGTCCACGAGCTGCGCGGCGGCGCCGAGCCGGAACTGGCAGACCTGCTGCCGCGCATCTCGCCCGACACCGACATCGTGCTGGTGGAGGGCTTCAAGCGCGACCCGCACGACAAGATCGAGGTGGTGCCGCCCGACTTCGACGGCCGCCTGCTGACGCTCGACGACCCGTATGTGATCGCTCTCGCCAGCGACGCACCCGGCCTGCCGCCGGTCACCGTGCCGGTGCTGCGCCGGTCGGACCCGGCGCAGGTGGCCAACTTCATCCTGGAGCATCTGGGCATCGGAACCGTTTGACGGCCGGGGACCGGCGCCTATATCAACCGGCCATGCTCGACGCCCTCTACAACAAGGACGTGCTGCGGCGCGCCGCCACCATAGGCCGGATCGGACGTCTCGCCACGCCCGACGCCAGCGCCACCCGCGTCTCGCCGGTCTGCGGCAGCCGGATCACGGTGGACGTTACAGTAAAGGACGGCGTGGTGAGCGACTACGCCCAGGACATCCGCGCCTGCGCGCTGGGCCAGTCGTCGGCCGCCGTGCTGGCCGAGAAGATCGTGGGGCGGAACATCGTGGAATTGCGCGACGTTGCCGGCGCGCTGCGCGCCATGCTGGTCGATGGCGCGCCGCCGCCGGACGGCGACTGGGCGGGCCTGGCGATTCTCGCGCCAGTGCATGAGCATAAGACCCGCCACGGCGCGGTCATGCTGCCGTTCGAGGCGGTTATCGACGCCATCGCGGAAGTGATGGGCGAAGGTGGTGTTCCCGCGGGCGAACAGTTGACCAAGAGGTCTTGATAATAGCCGTCATCCCGGCGAAGGCCGGGATGACGACTGAGAGGTAGGCGCAGATCCTTGCGAATCTGCGCCGCTCTAAACTCAGCTCACCTGGCGTTCGCGGCCGGCCCAGTAGGGCTCGCGCAGGACGTGCTTCATCAGTTTGCCGGTGCCGTTGCGCGGCAGTTCGGGAACGAAATCGACCGACTTCGGCACCTTGTAGCCGGCGATGTGGCTGCGGGCGAAGCTGATCAGCTCGTCGGCAGTCAGCGTCTTGCCGGGCTCGAGCGCGACGAC
>CAMBYA010000013.1 GCA_945872035.1 Rhizobium sp. Q54 | reverse complement strand
TTGGCGCCCAGCACAGAATGGTCGCCGCCCCGGCCCTTGGCGATGTCGTGCAGCAGCACGGACATGTACATCACCCGTCGCGACAGCACCTTGTGGATAATCTGGTGCAAGGTCGGATGCTCGTCGCCCAGATTGCCGGCCTCGACCTTGGACAGGATCTCGATGGCGCGGATCGTGTGCTCGTCCACCGTGTAGTGGTGGTACATGTCGTGCTGCATCTGCGCCACCACCCGGCCGAAGTCCGGGATGAAGCGCCCCAGCACGCCGGCCTCGTTGAGCCGGCGCAGCGCCTTCGCCGGATCTTTCCGCGAGGTCATGATGTCCATGAAGATGGCGTTGGCGTCCGCATCCTCGCGGACCGCCCTGTCGATGCGGCGCAGGTTCCGGGTGATCAGCCGCAGCGCCTCCGGGTGGATGTCCAGCTCGCGCTTCTGCGCCACCTGGAACAGCCGCAGGATCGACACCGGGTCGCGCTCGATATCCATGGGGTCGGCAAAGCCGATCCGGTCGCCCTCGACCGTGAACCCTTCCAGCTCGCGCCGGCGCAGCCCGATCTTGGGCAGGCGCAGCAGCGGCTTCTTCTGGTGCTGGTCCTCCAGATGGGCGCAGAAGATCCGCGTCAGGTCGCCGATGTCCTTGGCGGTCAGGAAATAGTGCTTCATGAACCGCTCGACGCCGGACGCGCCCGAATGGTCGGTATAGTTCAGCCGTTCCGCCAGCGGCCGCTGGACGTCGAAGGTCAGGCGTTCCTCGGCCCGCCCGACCAGGTCGTGGAGGTGGCAGCGCACGGTCCACAGGAACTTCTCGGCCTTGTCGAAGCGCTGTTTCTCCCTGGCCGACAGGACGCCCTTCTCGACCAGCACGCCGACATCGTCGGTGCGGTAGAGATACTTCAGCAGCCAGTAGAGCGTATGCAGGTCGCGCAGGCCGCCCTTGCCATCCTTCAGGTTCGGCTCGACCAGGTAGCGGCTGTCGCCCATGCGCTTGTGGCGCTCGTCGCGCTCCGCCAGCTTGGCCTCGACATAGTCCGGTCCGCTGGTCGCCACCACTTCCTTGTCGAAGCGGGCGCGAAGCTCGTCGAAGAGGCGCCGGTCGCCCCAGACATAGCGCATCTCCAGCAACGCGGTGCGGATGGTCAGGTCCTTGCGCGACAGGCGCAGGCAATCGTCGATGGAGCGGACCGAATAGCCGACCTTGAGGCCCAGGTCCCACATCACATAGAGCATGAACTCGACCACCTGCTCGCCCCAGGCGGTCTGCTTGTAGGGCAGCAGGAACAGTAGATCGACGTCCGAGAAAGGCGCCATCTCGGCGCGCCCATAGCCGCCGACGGCGACGATGGACAGGTGCTCGCCGCTGTCGGATTGTCGGCCTGGTATTCGTAGGTCAGGGTGAAGTCGTAAAGCACCCTGATGATCTGGTCGATCAGGAACGAGCGGGCGAACGCCACCTTGCGGCCGCCCTCGCTGTCGAGCAGCCGGCGACGGACCTCGGCGTCGCCCGCGGCGAGCGCGTCCTGCAGGCCCTTCACGAGCACCGGGCGCAGCTTGTCGCGCGACAGGTCGCGCACCTGCGCCTCAAGGCTCTCGATGAGCGCCTGGCGGTCGATGATTGCTTTGCGGTTGGCGACCTGCTGCTGCATGCGCCCTAAACTAAGCCGCGGCGTCAGATAATTCCACCACGCACGCGCAGCGACTGAATCATCGCCTGGCGTACTGCAAACCAATCCACGCTCGCGCGCGGCACCTCATATTGCCGCTCCTGTTGCGGCCAAAAGGGGGATATGCCAGAATATCCCCAAAGGAGAGCGCCGCGTGTCTGATAGCATTGTCGGGAAATGGGGCAAGAACCTTGCCGTCCGGGTACCCATGGATGTCGCCCGGACGATCGGGCTGGCCGAGGGCGAGGCCGTGGAGGTCGAGGCACAGGACGGGGATATCGTCATCAGGCGCCGCGCAGCCCATGCGCGCGCCAGGCAGGATGCCGAGAAGGCCGCCGCCGAGATCATTGCCGAAAGCCCGCGCCAGTCGCTGGGCGGCCTGTCGATCCGCGAGTTGCTGGAAGAGGGACGTCGCGGATGAGCGTCGTGATCGACGCCTCCATGACGATCGCCTGGCTTTTCGACGATGAGCGCACCCCAGCCGCCCACGCAATCATGCGCCGGGTTGTGGCGGAGGGCGCCTTCGTGCCGACCCTGTGGCGGCTGGAAGTCGCCAACGTGCTGCGCAACGCGGCGAGACGCGGACGCTGCGACGAGGCTTACGTCGACCGCTCGCTCGCACGGCTGGGACGTCTCGCGATCCGCAGCGACGAGGACACGGATCGCCATGCCTGGAGCGCGACCCTGGCGCTGTCGCGAGAGGATAAGCTGACCCTTTACGACGCGGCCTATCTGGAACTCGCGATCCGCAGAAGCATCCCGCTCGCGTCATGTGACGAGGCGTTGCTGGCGGCGGCTGGCCGGCGCAAGGTAGAGACGCTTACCGCCTGATACCGCCTCATTCTTTCCCGCCCAGCATCCCCCGTAGCCGGTAGACGAGATCCAGCGCCTCGCGGGCCGTCAGCTCGTCCGGATTGATTGCGGCCAGCGCCTCCAGCACCGGAGACTTCCGGGCGGATTCCGGCGCGGCGCGCTTCAGGTGGGCCGAGAACAGCGGCAGGTCGTCGGCGAGCGCCGCGACCGCGCCGGACTGCTCGCCGGTCTCGAGCTTCTCCAGTACCGCCTGCGCCCGGGTGACCACGGCCTGCGGCAGTCCCGCCAGCCTGGCGACCTGGATGCCGTAGGAGCGGTCGGCGGCGCCGGGGCCGACCTCGTGCAGGAACACCACCTCGCCCTGCCACTCCTTCACCTTCATGGTGTGGGGCGCCAGCGCGTCGAGCTTGCCGGCCAGCGCGGTCAGTTCGTGATAGTGCGTCGCGAACAAGCCGCGGCTGCGGTTGACGTCGTGCAGATGCTCGACCGCAGCCCAGGCGATGGACAGGCCGTCATAGGTGGCGGTGCCGCGGCCGATCTCGTCGAGGATCACCAGCGAGCGGGCAGTGGCCTGGTTGAGGATGGCGGCGGTCTCGACCATCTCGACCATGAAGGTCGATCGGCCCCGCGCCAGGTCGTCGCTGGCGCCGACCCGGCTGAACAGCCGGTCGACCACGCCAAGGTGGGCCGAGGCCGCCGGCACATAGGCGCCCATCTGCGCCAGGATGGCGATCAGCGCGTTCTGGCGCAGGAAAGTGCTCTTGCCCGCCATATTCGGGCCGGTGACCAACCACAGCCTGTTGCCTTCGCCCAGGTCGCAGTCGTTGGCGACGAAGCTGGCCCGGTTGTGGGCGGCGACGGCGGCTTCGACAACCGGATGACGGCCGGCCTTGATGTCGAATGCCAGCGAATCGTCCACCTCGGGCCGGCAATGGTTTTGGGCGGCGGCCAGATGGGCGAGCGCGGCCGACACGTCGAGCACGGCGAGCGCGCGGGCGGCGAGCGATATGGCGGGCCAGTTCGACGTGACCTCCGACGACAGATCGTCGAAGATCTGCAGTTCGCGGGCCAGCGCCTGGTCGGCGGCGCGGCTGATCTTCGAATCCAGCTCGGCCAGCTCGGTGGTGTTGAAGCGCACCGCGCCCGCCATGGTCTGGCGGTGGATGTAGACCTCGTTGAGCGGCGGCTTCAGCATCCGTTCGCCGTGGTTCTGCGGCACCTCGATGAAGTAGCCCAGCACGTTGTTGTGCTTGACCTTCAGGCTGACGACGCCGGCGTGATCCTTGTAGCGCCCCTGCAGCCCGGCGATGAGCTGGCGCGACTGGTCGCGCAGGGTGAGGAACTCGTCGAGCTGGCCGTCATAGCCGTGCGCCACGAATCCGCCATCGCGGGCGATCAGTGGCGGCTCCTCGACCAGCGCCTTCACGAGCAGCGTGACCAGCGCGCCGTGGTTGCCCAGGCCCTCGGCGGCGGTCTTCACCGCCTTGGGCAGCGGGCCGAGCGGGTCGGTCTCGGCGGCCGTGCCGATCAGTTGCCTGATCCCGGCGGCCTGCCCGAGCGCCTGGGCGATGGCGAGCAGATCGCGAGGGCCACCGCGCCCGACCGACAGCCGCGACAGGGCGCGCTCCATGTCGGGGCACGCCCTCAGCGCCTCGCGCAGACGGGCGCCCACCGCCGGCCGCTCCATGAACCAGGCGATGGCGTCGAGCCGTTCGTTGATCGCTCCGGGATCGGTCAGCGGCGCCGACAGCCGCTCGGCAAGCAGGCGCGCGCCCGCGCCGGTCACCGTCCGGTCGATGCAGGACAAGAGCGTGCCGCCGCGTTCGCCCTGCTGGTTGCGGGTCAGCTCGAGGCTCCGGCGCGTCGCCGCGTCGATCGCCATGGTGGCGTGCGCCTCGACCCGCTGCGGCGGGCGCAGCCGGGGCAGCTCGCCCTTCTGGGTATCGTCGAGATAGGCGACCAGCGCGCCGGCCGCCGCCAGCTCGGCGCGCGAGAACGCGCCGAAGCCGTCCAGGCTGGCGACGGCGAACTGGCGCTTCAGCACGTCTTCACCGCGCTGCGAATTGAAGCGGGCGGACGACAGCGGCGTCAGCGCCGTGTGCCAGTAGTCAAGCGCGTCGCGCACTTCGGCGACCGCGCCCAAGGTCTCGGGCACGAGCAGCTCGCCGGGCTGGAGGCGCGCCAGATCGGCCTCCAGGTCGCCGGCCGTGGTCGGACCGGTGCAGAAATCGCCCGTCGACATGTCGAGCCACGCCAGCGCGAGCGCGCCCTCGGCCCGGCCCAGCGCCGCCAGATAGTTGTGGCTGCGCGCGTCGAGCAACGCTTCCTCGGTGAGCGTGCCGGCAGTGACGAGGCGCACCACGTCGCGCTTGACCACCGACTTGGAGCCGCGCTTCCTCGCCTCGGCCGGATCCTCGATCTGCTCGCACACGGCGACCCGGAACCCCTTGCGGATCAGCCGCGCCAGGTAGCCGTCGGCGGCGTGCACCGGCACGCCGCACATGGGGATATCGTCGCCCTGGTGCTTGCCGCGTTTGGTCAGGGTGATGTCGAGGGCTTCCGAGGCCTTCACGGCGTCGGCGAAGAACAATTCGTAGAAGTCGCCCATACGGTAAAACAGCAGGCAGTCGGGGTACTGCCCCTTGATCTCCAGGTACTGGGACATCATCGGCGTCGCGTCGGGCGGCGCCGTATTCGGGGTTGCGTTCTCGGAAGAGCGTGCTAAAGACATAAAATAACGCAAATGACCGCCGACACCTAACGATCCATCATCCGGGGCACCCGAAAACGGAATAAAGTTTCACGAATGCGCAATTGAGGCATGTCGGTTTCCGTAATGGAAGGTGACAGAAGGTCGTGGTCATGCTAACGCCCGCCTCAACCGAAAACCAGCCCGCCCCCAACCCCGCAAGAAGTTTCATGGCCGAACCGAAAGTCACCGATCGCGAAGCGTTGCTGTTCCACTCGATGGGGCGGCCCGGAAAAATCGAAATCGTCGCCACCAAGCCGATGGCGACCCAGCGCGACCTGTCGCTGGCCTACTCGCCCGGCGTCGCGGTGCCGGTGCGCGCCATCGCCGAGGATCCGTCCTGCGCCTACGATTACACGTCGAAGGGCAATCTGGTCGCTGTGATCTCCAACGGCACCGCCATCCTGGGCCTGGGCAATCTGGGCGCGCTGGCGTCGAAGCCGGTGATGGAGGGCAAGGCGGTGCTGTTCAAGCGCTTCGCCGACGTCGACTCCATCGATCTGGAAGTCGACACCGAGAACGTCGAGGACTTCATCAATTGCGTGCGCCTGCTGGAACCCAGCTTCGGCGGCATCAACCTGGAAGACATCAAGGCGCCCGAGTGCTTCATCATCGAGCAACGGCTGCGCGAGCTGATGAACATTCCGGTGTTCCATGACGACCAGCACGGCACGGCGATCATCGCCGCCGCCGGCCTGATCAACGCGCTGGACCTGACCGGCCGCGACATCCGCGACTGCAAGGTGGTGGTAAACGGCGCCGGCGCCGCGTCGATCGCCTGCGTCGAGCTGATCAAGGCCATGGGCGTGCCGCACAACAACGTCATTGTCTGCGACACCAAGGGCGTGCTCTATCAGGGCCGCACCGAGGGCATGAACCAGTGGAAGTCGGCCCATGCGGTGATCACCGATCACCGCACCCTGGCCGAAGCCATGGCCGGCGCCGACGTGGCCATGGGCCTGTCGGCGCAGGGCGCCTATACCGGCGACATGATCGCCAGCATGGCCGCCAAGCCGATCATCTTCGCCATGGCCAACCCGGATCCGGAAATCACCCCGGAGGAAGTCGCCGACATCCGCAGCGACGCCATCGTCGCCACCGGCCGGTCGGACTATCCGAACCAGGTCAACAACGTGCTGGGCTTCCCCTACATCTTCCGCGGCGCCCTCGACGTACGCGCGACCACCATCAACGAGGACATGAAGATCGCCGCCGCCCATGCGCTGGCCGAACTGGCCCGCGAGGACGTGCCGGACGAGGTGGCTGCTGCCTATGCGGGCGAACGCCCCTCCTACGGACCCGGCTACATCATCCCGGCGCCGTTCGATCCGCGCCTGATCAGCCGCATTCCGTCCGCCGTGGCGCAGGCCGCCATGGACTCGGGCGTGGCGCGCCGACCGATCATGGACATGGACGCCTACCGCGCCCGGCTGAACGGCCGCCTCAATCCCACCGCCAACTTCCTGCAGAACATCTACACCTCGGTGAAATCCAAGCCGAAGCGGGTGGTGTTCGCCGAGGGCGAGGAGGAGAAGGTGATCCGCGCGGCGTTCGCGTTCCGGGCGGCCGGCTACGGCACGCCGCTGCTGGTGGGCCGCGAGGAGGTCATCCACGCCACCATGCATGCCATGGGCATCGACGACGACGGCGGCGTGGAGGTGCACAACGCCCGCGACAGCCGCAACAACGACGCCTACGCCAACTTCCTCTACAAGCGGCTGCAGCGCGACGGCTCGCTCTACCGTGACTGCCTGCGCATGGTGAACAACGACCGCAACGTGTTCGCCGCCTGCATGCTGGCGTTCGGCCACGCCGACGCCATGGTCACCGGCCTGACGCGCAACTACTTCACCACCTATGACGAGATCCGCCGCGTCATCGACCCGCTGCCGAACCACACGGTATTCGGGCTGTCGATGATCGTCACCCGCGACCGCACCGTGTTCATGTCGGACACCCAGGTGAACGAGCTGCCAACCGCCGAGCAGCTCGCCCAGATCGCCAAGGGCGCCGCCGCGACCGCCCGCCGCTTCGGCCACGAGCCGAGGGTGGCGCTGCTGTCCTATGCCAATTTTGGCCACCCGGAAGGCTTCCGCAGCGACCATATCCGCGAGGCGCGCCGCATCCTGGCCGAGCAGAAGCCCGACTTCGAGTTCGATGGCGAGATGTCGGCCGACGTGGCGCTGAACCCTGAGCTGCAGAAACTCTATCCGTTCATGGGCCTGTCCGGACCGGCCAACGTGCTGGTGATGCCGGCGCTGCATTCGGCCAATCTGTCGTCCAAGCTGCTGCAGGAACTGGGCGCGGGCACGGTGATCGGTCCGCTGCTGAGCGGACTGGAGCGCTCGGTGCAGATCGTGCCGATGAACGCCGGTGCCTCGGACCTGGTCAACATGGCGGCGCTGGCCGCCTTCGGGTCCGACCTGATCTAGGACCGGACGATGGCGCGGATGTGGTTCACCCGCACCCACGACGCCGGCAAGTCGGCCGGGGTGCCGCCCGCCTGCCGCCGGTGTACGCGGTAAAGTTCACGACGGTTTGAGGTAAAGCCCTACCGGATGCGCCGCGTCAGGTGCGAGAAGTACTTGTCGGGCACGCGGGCGATGGACTGCAGGATGAACACGTCGGTGGTGCCGAACTGCTTGTCGACCACCGCGCCATCGCCGATATAGCAGCCGCAGCGCAGGTAGCCCTTGATCAGCGGCGGCAGTTCCTTGACCACGTCGCGCTCGCGGATATGGTCGGCGGCCATCATGTTCATCTCCACGTGGCGCGACGGCACCGCGTAGACGCACAGCTCCTCGGGCGCGCGGAAGTGATGGTAGAGGTATGACAGCGCCTCGGCATGCTCGGCCACGTTCGTACCCGGCAGGCTGGCGCAGCCGAACAGGTACGACACCCTGTGCTGGTAGCAGTATTCGGCGATGCCCTTCCAGAGGAACTGGATGGTGGCGTTCGAGCGGTACTCCGCGCGGACGCAGGACCGGCCGAGCTCGAGGAACTGGCCATGCTGGCGAGCCATGGTCTCGTCGCGGCCCATGAACAGCGGGCTCAGGTCGTACTCGGAAGCCGAGTAGAATCCGTCATTGGCGAGGGCGACCTCCTCGCGAAGCAGGCGGTATGTGCCCACCACCGCCTCTTCCGCCGGCAGCGAATGGTCGATCACCAGCAGGTGGTCGCAAACCGGATCGAATTCGTCGAAATCCAGCTTGTCGCGGGCCATCGCGGGGCTCGCGGCAGCGCCGAGCTCCTCGTAGAAGACCCGGTAGCGCAGATGCTGGGCGGCGGTGACTTCGGCTTCGTCCTGGGCGAGACGCACTTCAAGTTGAGCCGGTCTGGTGGCTAGAACAGCGATGACAACACCTTTGTTGTTGTGGCTTCCCCAGAGTGTCCGGCGACCATATCACAAACCCTCGGAGCCCGGCATGAACTTTCAATTAAGCGCCGGTGGCGGTTTGGTAACCGTTCCGAACCGCCGTGTCACCCACCAAAGCAGCAGGAGTCCGGGGAGCGCGGCCGCCGCCGTAATGCTGAAAAACACCGGCCAGCTGACCTCTTCGGCGAGGAAACCGGACGGCGCCGACAGCAGGGTGCGGCCCACGTTCATCAGCGAGGTGAGCAGCGCGTACTGGGTCACCGTGTAGGCCACGTTGCACAGTCCGGACATGTAGGCGATGAAGGCCGTGATGCCCATGCCGCTGGCGAAGTTCTCGACCGCGATCACCCCGCCCAACGCCCAGGGGTCGTTGCCCGCCCAGGCCAGCAGCACGTAGGTGAAGTTGGAGAACAGCTGGGCGATGCCGCCGATCCACAGGCTTTTCATCACGCCCAGCCTGTTGACCATGATGCCGCCGAGTACTGCGCCCACGATGGTGGCGACGAGCCCGACGGGCTTGCTGATCAGCCCGACCTGCTCCAGCGAGAAGCCGAGCTCCAGGTAGAACGGCCCGGTCATCATGGCCGCCAGCGTGTCGCCCAGCTTGTAGAACAGAACCAGCGCCAGGATGACGAGGGAGAACACGCCGAAGCGCCGGAAGAACTCGAGGAACGGCGAGGCCACGGCGGTGTAGAACCAGGCGGCGAGACCCGCCAGCGCCGGCGGCAGGCCGCCCCGTCGCTCGAGGAAATCCTCGGCCTCCCGCTCCTCGCGCTCGAGATCCGCCGTGTTGACCGCCGGCTCGGGCGTGGCGAGGGTGGCGCCGACGCCCACCAGCATCAGCACCGCGACGCCGGCGTAGGCGATCTCCCAGCCCACCAGTCCGGCGACGATCAGAATACCGCTGGCGGTGATCAGCATGGCGATGCGATAGCCGGTGGTGTAGGCGGCAACGCCTGCGCCTTGCTGACGCTCGTCGAGCAGCTCGATCCGCAGGCCGTCGATGACGATGTCCTGGCTGGCCGAGAAGAACGCCACCAGCACCGCGGCGACGGCGGTCAGCATCAGGTGGCCGGGACCCGGGTTGGACGCCGCCATCAGCAGGATGGCAGCGATCAGGCAAAGCTGGATGGCGAGCAGCCAGCCGCGCCGCCGCCCCAGCATGCGGGTCAGCGCCGGGAACGGCAGCCGGTCGATGATCGGCGCCCAGACGAATTTGAACGCGAACGGCAGGGTGACGAGCGTGAACAGGCCGATCTCGCCCTTGTGTGTTCCGGCCGCCGTCAGCCAGTAGGTCAGCGTGCCGAACGGCAACACGAACGGCAGGCCCGAGGCGAAGCCCAGGAAGAAGAACAGGAACACCCTGTGCTCGAAGAACACCGCCGATCCGGGCATCCGGTCGATCCAGGGTCGGGGCAGGACATAGGCGGCAGGTTCCGTCATTGGTCGGAACTCTAGATCATCCGGGAACAAAGGGGAATCCTGCGTCACCTGCTGGCGGCCTTTCGCGGATTGGCGTAGCGTTGAGGCTGCAACAAGGAGAGGCCGATGAGGGGAATTCTGTCATGCACGGGACTGGTGGTCGCCGCCACCCTGCTGCTGGCGTCCACCGCCGGCGCCCAGCCGCAGGGCCGGCCCGACGTTCCGGTGCTGCTGGGCGAGTTCAAGGGCACCCTGCCCTGCGCCGACTGCCAGGGCGTGGAGACCTCGCTTACACTGATCCAGAAGGACGAGGGAACCGCCGAAGGCAGCTACGTGCTGATCGAGACCTTCGTGGGCAAGTCGCCCGACCCTGTGGTGGCCGAGGGTAGCTGGACCACGCTGCGCGGCAGCGCCGCCGACCCGAACGACACGGTCTACCAGCTCAACCCGGACAGCCTGGAGTTTCAGCGCCGCGCCTTCCTCAAGGTGAACGACTACGTGATCCGGCAGCTCGGACCCGACCTGGCCGAACGGACCGACGGCATCGCCACCCTGACCAGTCCACCCGACCCGTTCTACGGCATGCCCAACCCCGCCGCGCTCAATTGCGTCAAGATCGGCGGCAGGAGCGTGATCAACACCGGCACGACGGCCGGCAACCAGGGCGTCTGCCGGCTGGCCGACGGCCGGGAATGCGAGGAATTCGGCGTGCTGCGCGAGCACCGCTGCTTCGATCCGGCCAAGCCGCGCCCGCAGCGCCGGCCGCCGCCGAAGGAGGAGACCGCCCCGAACTTCTGATCGCGTCGACGCCCGTCAGATCTCGATCTGCGACCCCAGCTCGACCACCCGGTTGGCGGGGATCTCGAAGAAGTCCATGGCGCTCGTCGCGTTGCGGGTCATCCAGGCGAACAGGGATTCCCGCCAGATCGCCATGCCCGGCCGCACGCTGGGGATGATGGTCTCGCGTCCCAGGAAGAACGACGTCTGCATCATGTTGCACTTCAGCCCGCGGTTGCCGGCGAGCCGCAGAGCGCGTGGCACGTCCGGATCCTGCAGGAAGCCGTAGTGATAGACGACGCGGTAGAAGCCCTCGCTCAGTTCTGTCACCTCCAGCGCTTCCTCGTTGTCGAGCCGCGGCACTTCCTCGATCTGCATGGTCATGAACACATTCAACTCATGCAGCACCTTGTTGTGCTTCAGATTGTGCAGCAGCGCGTGCGGCACGCCCTGGGAATTGCCCGACATATACACTGCGGCCCCCTGCACCCGGGTGATCTTGGGCGACAGCGACGACAGGAAGGTCTCCACCGGGATGGCGTCGCGGGCCTGGCCGTCGCGCACCAGTTGGCGGCCGCGCTTCCAGGTGGTCAGCAGCACGAACAGGCCAAGGCCGGCGAACAGCGGGAACCATCCGCCGTCGGGAATCTTGGTCAGGTTGGCGCCGAGGAACGATATGTCTACGATCAGGAACACGACCAGTATGGCGATGCCCTGCCAGCGCGGGATCTTCCAGGCCAGCAGCACGACGAACGACAGCAGCAGGGTGTCGATGAACATGGTGCCAGTGACGGCAACGCCATAGGCGGCGGCCAGGTTGGTGGACGAGCCGAAGCCCAGCACCAGCAGGATCACCGCGACCAGCAGCGCCCAGTTGACGAACGGCACGTAGATCTGGCCGATCTCGGCCTCGGACGTGTGCAGCACCTTGAGCCGGGGCAGGTAGCCGAGCTGCACCGCCTGCCGGGTCACCGAGAACGCACCCGAGATCACCGCCTGCGACGCGATGATGGTCGCCAGCGTCGCCAGTCCCAGCACTGGCCACAGCGCCCAGTCGGGCGCCAGCCGGTAGAACGGATTGTCGATGGCCGAGGGCTCGCTGATCAGCAGCGCGCCCTGGCCGAAATAGTTGAGCATGAGCGCCGGCAGGACCACGAAGAACCAGGCGCGCCGGATCGGCGGACGTCCGAAGTGGCCCATGTCGGCGTATAGCGCCTCGGCGCCGGTCAGCGCCAGCACGACCGAGCCGAGGGCGAGGAACGCCAGCCACTGGTCGGTCAGAAAGAACTTCACCGCGTACATGGGATTGAGCGCCCAGAGAATCTCGGGATGCTCGACGATGCTGGCGATGCCCAGCGCGGCGAGGGTGAGGAACCAGACCAGCGTGACTGGCCCGAACAGCCGGCCCATGGCCGCGGTGCCATGCTTCTGGACCAGGAACAGCCCGATCAGAATGACGACGGTGATCGGCACGATGTAATCGTCCAGCCCGGGAGCGACCACTTCGAGACCCTCGACCGCGCTCAACACCGAGATGGCAGGCGTGATCATGCTGTCGCCGTAGAACAGCGCCGCGGCAAAGATACCCAGCAGCGCCACGATGGGCACAAAGCGCGTTCCCTGTACCAGATTGCTCACCAGGGTCAGCAGCGCCAGGCTGCCGCCCTCGCCCTTGTTGTCGGCCCGCATCATCAGCGTGACGTATTTGAACGACACGATCAGCATCACCGACCAGAAGATCAGCGATACCACCCCGTAGACATGCAGGGCGTCGAGGGCCAGCGGGTGCGGCCCGGCGAAGCTTTCCTTCATGGTGTAGAGCGGGCTGGTGCCGATGTCGCCGAACACGACGCCGATCGCGCCGAGCATCAGCCGCACGAGCGGTGGCTTCTGGGATGCTGTCGTCACCCGGGGATATCCTGTGAGTTCGCTGTTGGCGCGAGCTTGCTGCCTGTCAGCAGCAGCGGTTCATTTTTCCGTGGCCACCATAACGGCTTTCCTGCCGCTCTCGGAAGAATTCCTCGCGGGTCATGAACGGCTCGTTGGGATGATGAATCCTGCGGTGCAGGACATAGAGATCGTAGTCCGGCAGGCCGACCATCAGCCGCGCCGCGCGCGCCAGGAAGCTGCTGTAACTCCGATAATCACGCATAGGTCCCCTCCAGGCTTTCGCGCGCGCTCGGCTTCGGGTCCGCCAGTGCCCGGCGGATGGTGACCGCCCCCGCGATCACCATGGCCAGCACGACCGCCATGAACAGGCCGCACAGGCTCGCATTGACCATATCATTGAAGACGATCCGGTTCATCTGCTCCAGCGACTTGGCTGGTGCGAGGATTTCGCCTGCCGCGAGCGCATCCGAGAACTTGCGCGCGTGGGCGAGGAAGCCGATGGCCGGGTTGTCGTGGAACATTTTCTGCCAGCCCGCGGTCAGGGTGCAGATCAGCAACCACAGGCACGGCGCGGCGGTGACCCAGGCGTAACGCTCGCGCTTCATCTTCACCAGAACGACGGTACACAGGATCAGCGCGATGGCCGCCAGCATCTGGTTGGCGATGCCGAACAGCGGCCAAAGCGTGTTGATGCCGCCCAGCGGGTCGACCACGCCCTGGTAGAGGAAATAGCCCCAGGCGGCGACGGCGATGCCGGTGGCGAGCAGATTGCCGGTCCACGACTTGGTGTCCTTCAGCGCCGGGACCGCCGTGCCCATCATGTCCTGCAGCAGGAAGCGGCAGACGCGGGTGCCGGCGTCGATGGTGGTCAGGATGAACAGCGCCTCGAACAGGATGGCGAAGTGGTACCAGAACGCCATCAGCGCCTTGCCGCCGATCGCCGCCGACAGGATGTGCGCCATGCCGACGGCCAGCGTCGGGGCGCCGCCCGCCCGCGACAGGATTGTGCTTTCGCCGATATCCTGGGCCATCTGGGTGAGTGTCTCGGGCGTGACCAGGAAGCCCCAGCCCGAAATGGTCGCCGCGACCGCCTCGGGCGTGGTGCCGATCAGCGCCGCCGGGCTGTTCATGGCGAAATAGATGCCGGGATCGAGCACGCAGGCGGCGATTAGCGCCATCACCGCGACGAAGGATTCGGCCAGCATGGCGCCGTAGCCGATGAACCGGGCCTGGGTTTCGTTCTCGAGCATCTTCGGCGTGGTGCCCGAAGCGACCAGCGCGTGGAAGCCGGACACCGCGCCGCAGGCGATGGTGATGAACAGGAACGGGAACAGGCCGCCCGAGAATACCGGCCCGGTGCCGTCGACGAAGCGGCTGACCGCCGGCATCTTCAGGTCCGGCATCACGAAGCAGATGCCGACGGCGAGCGCCAGGATGGTGCCGATCTTGAGGAAGGTCGACAGGTAGTCGCGGGGCGCCAGCAGCAGCCAAACCGGCAGCACCGAGGCGACGAAGCCGTATCCCATCAGCGCCAGCGCCAGGGTCTCGCCCGACCAGGTGAACAGCGGCGCCAGAAGCGGGCTTTCGGCGACGTGCTGGCCATAGACGATGGACGCCATCAGCAGCACGAAGCCGATCAGCGACATCTCGCCGATCCGCCCGGGGCGGATGTAGCGGCCGTAGATGCCCATCAGCACGGCGATGGGAATGGTAGCGACGACGGTGAAGGTGCCCCACGGACTGATCGCCAGCGCCTTGACCACGACCAGCGCCAGCACGGCGAGCAGGATGATCAGGATCATCAGCACGCCGAACATGGCGATGATGCCGGGAATGGTGCCCACCTCGGACTTGATCATGTCGCCCAGCGACCTGCCGTCGCGGCGCACCGACAGGAACAGCACGACGAAGTCCTGCACCGCGCCGGCGAACACCACGCCGGCCAGGATCCACAGCATGCCGGGCAAATAGCCCATCTGCGCCGCGAGCACCGGCCCGACCAGCGGTCCGGCGCCGGCGATAGCCGCGAAGTGGTGGCCGAACAGCACGTATTTGTTGACCGGCACGTAGTCGAGCGCGTCGTTGTGCAGCACCGCCGGCGTGTGCCGGTTGCGATCGAGACGCAGCACCCTGGCGGCGATGAAAAGGCCGTAGAAGCGGTAGGCGATCAGGTAGACGCAGGCGGCGGCGATCACCAGCCACATGGCGTTGACGTGCTCGCCGCGGCTGAGCGCCACGATGCCCAGCGCGCCCGCGCCCAGCAGCGCGACGAGGACCCAGACCAGCTTGTCGGCGGCGGCTTTCATGGGGTCACGCGACGTATCGGATGATGCCGAAGCCCAGGACGATCAGAACGAAAAGTCCAATGCTCAGCCATTCCAGGTGCTTTTCGATGAAAGTCCTGATCGGGTCACCGAAGAAGTAGATAAGCCCCGCGACCGCGAAAAACCGGGCTCCGCGGCCGATGAGCGAACAGAGCATGAACAATGGGAAGCTGTAGAGGGCGAACCCCGACGCGATGGTGATCAGCTTGTAGGGGATCGGCGTCACCGCTGCGATGAGAACGATCCAAATGCCCCACTCGGCATAGAGGGCGCGGAATTCGCCGACCTTGTCCTGATAGCCATAGAGATTGATGAGCCACGAACCGACGGACTCGAACAGGAAGGCGCCGATCATGTAGCCAAACGCCCCGCCGAGAACCGACGCCAGGGTGCACCATGCCGCGAGCAGGAGCGCGCGCTTCCGGTCGGCCAGCGCCATGGGGATAAGCATGACGTCGGGCGGGATCGGAAAGAACGAGCTTTCGGCGAAGGAGACGCCTCCAAGGCTGAGCCAGGCATGCCGGCCCTGCGCGTTCCGGATGGTCCACGCGTACAGGCGCCTCAGTGGCCTGCGTCGGTCAGCATCGTCCAACTCTTCAGGATTCTGCATCGACGGCGCCTATTTGGCGTAGACGTACTTGCCGTCCTTCCAGACATAGAACACGTAGCCAGGCGCCGAATTGTCACCCTTGTCGTCGAAGTCGATGGTGCCCAGCACGGTCTTGAACTGGCTCTTGCGCAGGGCGTCCGAGACCTTCCTGTAGTCGGTCGACTTGGCGGCGGCCGCCGCCTGCGCCCAGACCTGGATCGAGGCATAGGTGTAGAGCGTATAGGCCTCGGGCTCGTACTTGGCGTCGCGGAACGCCTTGACCAGCGCGGCGTTGGCCGGGTCGAGGCGCGGATCGGGGCCGAAGGTCATCAGCGTGCCGGCGCCGGCGGGGCCGGTGATCGACCAGAATTCCTCGGTAACGAGGGCGTCGCCGCCGATCAGCACGGTGGTCAGGCCGGCGCCGCGCATCTGGCGCACGATCAGGCCCGCCTCGGTCTTGTAGCCGCCGAAGAACACGTAGTCGGCCCTGGCCTGCTTCAACTTGGTGACGAGAGCGTTGTAGTCCTTCTCGCCGGCGGTGATCGCCTCGTTCATGACGATGGCGACGCCCTGCTTCTTCGCCGACGCCTCGAACTGGTCGGCAAGCCCCTTGCCGTAGGTCGACTTGTCGTTGACCACGGCGACCCGCTTGCCGGGGAAATGCTTCGCCACGTAGCCGGCGGCGGTCGGGCCCTGGGCGTCATCGCGGCCGCAGACGCGGAACACGTTCTTCAGGCCGCGCTCGGTGAAGCTGGGATTGGTCGAGGCCGGGGTGATCTGGACGATGCCGGAATCGGCGTAGACATCCGATGCCGGGATCGAGGCGCTGGAGCAGTAGTGGCCGGCCACGAACACCACGCCGTCATCGGCGAAATTGTTGGCCACGCTGACCGCCTGCTTGGGGTCGCATACGTCGTCACCCTCGATCAGCTTGATCTTCTGGCCCAGCACACCGCCCTTGGCGTTGAGATCGGCCACGGCCTTTTCCGCGCCCTTGCGCATCTGTTCACCGATGGAGGCCTCGGCCCCGGTCATGGGACCCGCCACTCCGATGGCGATATCGGCCCTGGCGGCGCCGGAAAACAGGAAGCCTGCCGCCGCGGCAGCGAGGAGTGCGGACTGGAAACGGTTCATGAAGCGACCTGCCTGGTGAGGGTGGGCGGAATATTGCGCAGAGCATACAAGAGGGAGGTGAGAGTTCAACCGGGATCCCCTAGATGGACGGCCAATCCGCCCATGGTTGAGCGATATTCTGCCCGGTAAACGCCCATCGCGCACCTCCTCGTTGCTGTTTCTTGGCCCGCCACCGCTTCATGTCGGGGGAGCGACTTCAGGCGCTGCTGGAACGTTCCG
>CAMBYA010000012.1 GCA_945872035.1 Rhizobium sp. Q54 | reverse complement strand
CATGTCGCGGATGCGGTGGGCGAGCTGCTCGGCGCCGCGCTCGTCGGCGCCGCGCGCCATCACCACGTCGCAGGTGATCGCGACGTCGCCGGGCTTGCGGCCGGCCTTCTCGACGGCTTCCTTCAGCGGACCGGCGATCTCCCGCACCTGGGCGGGCGACAGCTGCCAGGTGTTGACCGCGTCGGCGTGGCGGGCGGCCACCTGCAGGGCGAGGCCCGCCTTGTTGAGGCCGATCCAGATCGGCACGGAGCCGTTCACCGGCACCGGCGCGAACTCGGTCTCGCCCTCATAGGTGTGAAATTTTCCTTTGAACCCGTCGATCCTGCCGGTGAACAGCTGCTTCAGGATGACGAGGGTTTCCTCGAGAAAGTCGACCCGGTCCCTGAAGCCCGTCATGGGAAAGCCGTAGGGCATGAAGTCGGCCACCTCGTAGGCGGTGCCGATGCCGAGTATCGCCCTGCCGTTGGATAGTGCGTCGACGCTCGCCACCTGCTTGGCGAGCCGGGTCGGGTGATAGAACGGCGCGCCGGTGACGTGGGTGCCGAGCTTGATGCGGCTGGTCTTCGCCGCCGCATAGGCCAGCCAGGTCCAGGATTCGGTGACCGGGAACGAGGGATGGTCGGCGATGTAGAGCCCGTGGAGCGCGGTGGCGTCGATCTCGGCCAGGTGCGGCGTCGCCCAGTCCTGGCTGGTGATGATCACGCTCAGCTTCAAATCGCTCATTTAATGCTTCTCCCCGGTCCCCAACGGGATCATCCTATCCAACTGGGGAAGACGATGGAACGCCGCTGGGGAAGACGGCGTTCTGCTCAAGTTCTGGGGAGGACGCATGAGCACGACGACCTACGACATCGAGTCCATGGCGCGGCGCCTGACCGAGCTGGACGACCTGCAGGCGATCCGCGACCAGCAGGTGCGCTACGGCAGGGCGCTGGACTGGGACGACGAGACCCTGCTCGCCCAGGTGTTCTGGCCCGACGCCGACATCGACTACGGCTTCTTCGTGGGCCGGGGCGACGAGTTCGTGAAGGTGCTGATCACCATCAGCCGGGAGTCAGGCTGCCGGCCCTGGCACGCCATCTCGGGCCAGAGCGTCAGCCTGACCGGCGCGAACGCGGCCCGGGCGGAATGCTATTTCCTCGGCGGCAGCACCACCCTCAACATCGCCGGCGACACCGAGATCCAGTTCATCGGCGGCCGCTACCTGGACGATTTCGAGAAGCGCGGCGGCGAATGGCGGGTGGCGAAGCGGGTGCTGATCTGCGACTTCCGGTTCTCGGACTTGACCCGCACCGAGCATGTCGAGGGCTTTGCCGCGGCGCTCAACGACCGCGGCAGGCTCGGCCCGGATCACCCGCTGTATTGGCAGTTCACAAGACGGTAATTGCCGCCTCTTGCTTTGTCGTCATTGCGTGCCGGGTAGTGGCGGCAACCCGGAACGCGCCGCGGTCCAGCAGGATGTCGAAATTCTCGAACGGAATGGCCAGCACCCGCGCCTGCAGCAATGCATGCAGGCCTTGGATGGTGGGCGCGGGCGGCGCGGACAGGGCGATGCGCTTCAGGTAGGCGTCAGCATCGAATGCGGTCATGTCGAAACTCCCTTCGCGCGGGAGAAGATAGGATGCGCGCGCGCCGTCAAACCACCTTTCAATGGCGGATGCGGGGTGGTTAGATGCCGTCCCGATCATGACGAAACGGAGAGCCTGTTCGTGACAATGCAAGACCGATTCCGCCTCGACGGCAAGGTGGCGCTGGTGACCGGCGGCGGGCGCGGCATCGGCCGCGGCATCGCGCTGGCGCTGGCCGAGTGCGGCGCCGACGTGGCCGTGCTGGCGCGCCGGCAGGCGGACGTGGACGCTGTGGCGAAGGAGATCGGCGAGCGCGGCCGGCGCGGCCTGGCGCTGACCGGCGACATCATGAAGACCGAAACCCTTCCGGCGGCGCTCGACGCGGTCGTCGCCCATTTCGGCCACATCGACATCATGGTGAACAACGCCGGCGGCAACACCGACCGGCGCGGCTATTCGCTCGACGAGATCACCATGGAGAAATGGGACGAGCAGATCGCGCTCAACATGCGCCACAAGTTCCAGGGCTCGCAGGAGGCGGCGAAACGGATGCGCGACGGCGGCCGGATCATCAACGTGGTGTCGATCGCCGCGCTCCGTCCCTATCTGGGCTTCGGCGCCTACGGCTCGGGCAATGCCGGCATCATCGCCATGAGCCGGACGCTCGCGGTCGAGCTGGCGCCGCGCAAGATCACCGTGAACTGCATCGCGCCCGGCGAGATCTACACCGACCTGCTAACCGAATCGCTGGGCTGGGATCAGAAGGCGGCGCAGGACTACGCCGACGCGGCGATCCCGCTGGGCCGGATCGGCTATCCCGAGGACGTGGCGGCGGTCGCCGTATTCTTCGCCTCGCCCGCCGCCGAATGGACCACCGGACAGTGGGTCGAGGTCTCGGGCGGCCGCAGCTGACCGCCATGTGGCGGCTCCGGCGTCATTTTGGCGTTCAGCCCTCGTCGTCGTCCATCACGCCCAGCCTGGAGATGCCCTCGATCAGCGTCTCGCCATCCTGCTTGTAGACCCGGCGTGGCCTGACGCCGGACGCGTCTTCCAGTGCATCGGCCAGTATCTGGGAATGGGTCACCACCCAGACCTGCGTGCGCTCGGCCGCCCTGGCGATCAGTCGTCCCAGGGCGGGCAGGATGGCCATGATTCCCGCTGAAATACGGCAGCGAGAATGAGAACATTAGTAGAACGTGTCAAGGGCTTCGTAGACCGGATCGCCGTCGAGGCACGCCATGATCGCGGGCGCCGCATTCCGGTGATAGGGCGCGTCGGCATAGCGCTGGTAGGCGTCGGCGTCCGTGAACGAGATGAAGTAGACATAGGTGAGCGGCTCTGCGGTGCGGCGCACCTCGTAGGTCTTGGGCTCGGGCTCGCTGGCGCGGATATTGGCGACCAAAGTCGACACCAGCTTCTCGAACTCCGCCACCTTGTCCTTCTGAACCTTCAGCCTGATCAGCTGCCCGAACATCGCGCTCTCCCTCGTTTCGATGCCGCAACCCTAGGCGGTTCCGTGTTCTTTTGCCACCCTACGCCGGCGACCGCGCCCAGGAAGCGGCCAGGAAAAGTTCGCCCGCGGCGAACAGTACACCGAACAGCAGCTTGTTGTGCCGGGCGAGCCACGCCGGCAGGAAGATGTCGAAATTGTCCGACCGGTCGTCGGTGTAGCGCGCCGCGATCCCGGTCAGCGGGCAGCGCATGCGGTTGGCGGCGAGGATCGCCACCTCGATCCATACCAGCACGCTCAGCCCCGCCGCGAGGCGAAGGTTCCCCGCCAGGGTGGCGGCCGGGATGGCGACGATGGCCCCGGCGAATATCGCCTAGGCGACTGTATGGGCCATGCGGATGCGCCAGAGGGCGCGCGCGTCGCGGTCCGAAATCATCAGGGTTTGCGGAAACGGTCCCGCGCGGTGCCGAGGAACAGGTCGCAGACCCGCCTGGCATACTGCGCGGCCTCGGTGTCGCCCAGTCCGCTCAGGCTGGCGCCGACCTGGTCACGGTTCGCGCTGCCCACGCCCACCATCAGCGGCTCATGGGCCTGGGTGTTATCGTTCATGCTCATCTCCCCTGAGTCGCCGCGACCAGTTTACGCCGATCGCCGGAAAAGGGTTCCTCCGACGACACGGCGGACATAGGGTATGCCCGGAAACCGCATCGGGACCGCCATCATGAACGACGTCGCCATCGACCGCACCGCCATGGGCCGCCTCGCCAAGGCGCTGACCTTCATCCTCAATGCCAGCCACCCGACGGTGGTGGCGCTGCGGACCGCCTCGGAGACCGGCGAGGCCGGCGACATCAAGAAGGCGCGCACCCTGTTCCTGAAGCTGAAGCCTGGCGAGCGCCAGGCCGCCATGAACATGCTGAAGGACTAGCGAGTCCGCTTGCCGTCGGCTCTACCTAACGCGGCCGCATGATCATGTAGTCCGCCACCGGCGTCGGCTCCGGCCGGTAATAGCGCAGCATGGCGTCGACGGATGGCCTTGGGAACACCGGCAGCTCGTTGGGGCCAAGCATCTTCCTGGCCACCACGATCAGGCGCAGGCGGTGGCTGCGCAGCAGCGATTCGAACTCGGCGGGGCTGGAGACGCCGGCATAGAGCTGCTGCCCGTAGTTGAAGAAGTCCAGCTCGAAGCCCTTGCCGGTCCAGTAGCAGACCGCGAGGCGGAAGCAGGCGACCGGCCCCGGGCTTGCCGCCACCGCCGCGTTGAGCGCCTGCCAGCGCGCCAGATCGTCGGGCATTCTCGCCAGACGGGCAGGCGCGTCCAGCATCATCATCCCGCTCTTCAAGGCGAGCGGCAGGAACAGTACCAGGACAGTGGCCGGCCGTAGCCAGGCGGACAGCGGCCATCGGACGCCATCGGCGTCAACCGCCGCCATGCCCGCTCCGGCGGCGATGGTCAGGGCGATGAACATCTCGAACTGCGCATTATAGGCCACGCCGACGCCGAGGCGCTGGAACACGCCCCACGCTCCCGCCACCAGTGCGAAGATCAACACCAGTCGCGCGCGCGGATCGCGCCAGCGTCGCAGCAGCAACAGCGCGCCGACGCCGAGCGGCAGCAGCGCGCGCTGCTCCCAGGGCAGGTAGATCAGGTTGCCGAACTGCAGCAAGCGGTGATGCCCCGCCACGCTGGTGAACACGTCCGATCCATAGAGCCCGTAGAGCGCCGCCAGCGCGACGCCAGCGCCGGCCGCGCCCGCCGCCAGCCAGATCGTCAGGCGGCGCCGGTCATGCCAGGCGAGCCAGACCGTCGTCGCGACAGGCAGCGCCAGCAGATTGTGCTTGATCAGCCCGGACACCAGCATCAGCAGGCAGGCCGCGACGATGTCGCGGGCAGGCAGCTCCGAGACGGGACGACGCAGCAACAGCACCAGCGCGGGCGTGGCCACGGCGTGGGCCAGCCACTGCGGATCGCCCATGGCGAAATAGTCCCGGAACACGCTGACCCCGTACAACAGAAACAGCGTTCCCGACGCCAGCGCCCATCGCCTGGAGCCGGACATGACCAGCACGGCGCGCCAGACGCAGGCGGTGACGGCCAGGTACGACACCAGCGCTATCAGCCGCAGGGCGATCACATGGTCGCCGATCAGCGGTCCCAGAGCACCGACGATGTAGAACGACAGCGGCGGGTAGTTGTTGGAAATCAAGGCGCCCGGCGGTGGATACAGGTCGCCTCCGGACATCGCGATGTCGGTGAACAGCGCACCCCAGCCCTCGTTGTAGTTGCGCTGGATGTGCAGCGGCAGCAGCACCAGCGGTTCGATGGCCAGCCAGACGATGGCGAGTCCGGCGATGACGAACAGCAGGGTCGGCACGGCTGCCGGGTGGGAGTCCTTGGTGGCGTGCCCCAAGCGCGTCCTCGTTGATTGTTATCGGACTACTATTGGTCTGCCGCGAGCGGTGCACAAGTGCGCCCGGCGCCATGCGAAACAGCTTTCGCGCCGCCTAGACCGGCAGGTAGGCTGTCTTCCGAAACAGGAGAGTTTGCCATGCCGCGTCCGACGTCGATTCCGGCCATCGACCTGATGGTGTCGCTGCCTTTGGGCGAGAGCGAGCCCTGGAGCAACCGGCTCGCCTCGCCGGTCAAGGGCGCGCCGGCCAAGGGCAGCCCGGTCGAGTATCTGTTCGGCGACGGCGGCGGCCGCAAGGACGAGGCCAGGGATCCGGCGCGGGTCGTCGCCGCCATGGACGCGCAAAATGTCGCGATCTCGCAGATCCGGGTCGATCCGGACGATCCCGAGCCGGCGCTGGCGCTCCTCGAGCGCTGGCCGGACCGGTTCATCGGCGAGGTGTGGATCGACTGCAACCGGGGCATGGACGCGGTGCGCGCGATCGAGCGCGCCGTGAAGCTCCACCGCAACGTGAAGTCGGTCACCGTCGCGCCCGGCTTCATCAACCCGCCCGCCGCCATCGACGACAAGAAGTGGTACCCGGTCTATGCCAAGTGCATCGAGCTGGGCCTGCCGGTCAACGTGTTCGTCGGCGTGCCTGGGCCGCGCGTGCCCTACAAGTACCAGCATCCCGGCCTGCTCGACGAGATCGCCTGGTTCTTCCCCGAGCTGAAGGTGGTGATGCGGCACGGCGGCGAGCCATGGACCGGGCTGGTGTGCAAGCTGCTGCTGAAATGGCCGAACCTGTTTTATTCCACCTCGGCCTTCGCGCCGAAATACTACCCGCGCGACGTCATCGACTTCTGCAACAAGCGCGCGCCGGACAAGCTGCTGTTCGCCGGCTATTACCCGCTGCTGGGCTGGGACCGGGTGTTCGCCGAGATGGATGACCTGCCGCTGCGCGAGAATCTCTGGGCGCCGTTCCTGCGCGACAATGCGGTGGCGGTTTACGGCCTGGCCGATATGATCGGCGCCCCCGACTGAAGCGAAGAAATCCAAGGGAGAGTGATCATGGCGACGATGCGCGCGTGGGTGTCCGAGGAACCCGGCTACGAGAATCTGAAGCTGGTGGAGCGGGAGATTCCCAAGCCCGGCCCAGGCCAGGTGCTGCTGAAGATGAAGGCGGCCAGCCTCAATTACCGCGACACGGCCGTGGTGAAGGCGGCCTATGCGGCGCCGCGCCTTCCGGCCGTTGTCCCGTGCTCGGACGGCTGCGGCGAGGTGGTCGAGACCGGCGCGGGCGTCAGCCGCGTGAAGGTAGGCGACCGGGTCGCGCCGTTGTTCTTCCAGGACTGGCTCACCGGCCCGCGCAAGGGTGAATACGTCAACACCGCGCTGGGCGCCGGGCTCGACGGCTGCCTGCAGGAGTATATGTGCCTCGAGGAGCGCGGCGTGTCGAAGGTGCCGGCGCACCTGACCGACGCCGAGGTGGCGACGCTGCCCTGCGCGGGCCTCACCGCCTGGAACGCGCTGTTCTGCACCGGCACGCTGAAGGCGGGCGATGTGGTCGTGGTCCAGGGCACCGGCGGCGTCTCCATGTTCGCGCTGCAGTTCGCCCGGATGGCGGGCGCGAGGGTGGCGGCCACGTCGTCGTCGGACGAGAAGCTGCAGAAGGCCAGGCAGCTCGGCGCCCAGTACCTGATCAATTACAAGACCACGCCGAAATGGGGCGCCGAGGTCCAGAAGCTCACCAATGGCGGCGGCGCCGACATCGTCGTCGAGGTGGGCGGAGTCGGCACCATGCTGGAATCGCTGAAGGCGATTCGCATCGGCGGCTTCATTGGCGTCATCGGCGTGCTGACCGGCGGCACGGGCGGCGAGATGCCGACGGCCTACATCATGGGCAAGAGCGCGCATGTCAACGGCATCTCGGTCGGCAGCCGCGACTGGTTCGAGGACATGTGCGAGGCGATCGACGCGGCGAAGCTCCAGCCGGTGATTGGCGCCAGCTTTGGCTTCGACAAGGCCAGGGACGCCTTCTCGGCCATGACCTCGCAGACCGTGGTCGGCAAGATCGTCATCGATATCAACAGGTAACGGCCAGCGGAGCACCGCCATGGGCTTCTACGACTCACGCATCCTGCCGAAGCTGCTGAACTGCTGCATGTCCATGGGCGTGATCGCCGAGGAGCGTGCCCGGCTGGTGCCGCGCGCCCATGGCAAGGTGCTGGAGATCGGCATCGGCTCGGGCCTGAACCTGCCGTTCTACGGCCCGGCGGTGGAAAGCGTCACCGGCGTGGATCCGGGCATCGAACTGGGCGAGATGGCGAAGAAGCAGGCCGCCGCGGTTCGCTTCCCTGTCGACTTCCGCCAGGTGTCGGGCGAAAGCCTGCCGCTCGCGGACGCCAGCTTCGACTGCGCGGTCATCACCTGGACGCTGTGCACCATCCCGGATCCGTCCGCCGCGCTGCGCGAGGTGCGGCGCGTGCTCAAGCCTGGCGCCGAGCTGTTCTTCGTCGAGCACGGCAAGGCACCCGATCCGGGCGTGGTGAAGTGGCAGGACCGGCTGAACAAGGTCTGGCCCAGCATCGCCGGCGGCTGCAACCTGAACCGCAAGATGGATGCCATCATCGCCGGCGCGGGCTTCCGCATCGAGGAACTGGAGACCAGCTACCGTCCCGGCCTGAAGCCCATGACCTATTTCTACATGGGCGTGGCGCGGCCGGCCTGACGGGTCTTCGGGCGGGTCAGTCCGGCGAAGACGAGGCCGCCCGCCGCGCCGGCGAGAAACTGGCAGCCCATCCCGGCCCAGCCCCTGGACCCGGCGATCCAGTGGTGCCCCTCGTAGAGCAGGTCGCCGGTCAGCAGCACGACGATGCCCGCGCCGCCGGCTATAGCGAAAGCCATGGCGCGGGGAACCGGCGTGCGGGGCCGCAGCCATCCCGCGACGGCGAAGGCGATCAGGAAAGTCGGGCCGAGCGCGATGCCATAGGTGGAGATCATGCCGGCGATGTCGCCGAGGATGAAGCGCAGGCTGGCGGTAACGCCGATCGGGGCGCCCAGTCCGCGAAGGCCGGCCAGCACGAACTGGCTCTGCAGCACGATCGCCAGCACGCTGGCGGCCAGCACCGCCGTGGCGATTGCCGCGATTGTTCTCGTCATGCGTGCAGCGATGGACATCGCCCCCTCGAAAATTGCGCGTCCGGCCGTATGATACCCGCCGCGCGCACGAATGGGAGGGGCCGTGGCAAAGATTGTCGGTTTTCGACTGGTGCTGGCTGTTTGCGCCCTGGCGGCGCCATTCGCGGCGTTGGCCCGGCCGGAGGCCGAGCCCGGCTACACGGTCGATACCATCGCCGACGGGTTCAAGCATCCGTGGAGCCTCGCCTTCCTGCCGGATGGCGGGATGCTCGTGACCGAGCGGCCGGGACGTATCAGCGTGATCCGGGCGCCCGCTGCCGGATCGCCTGCGTCACGAACACCGGTTTCCGGGGTTCCGCCGGTCTACGAGAACAACCAGGCGGGACTTTTCGAGGTGGTGCTGCATCCGCGTTTCGCGGACAACCGCCTGGTCTACCTCTCCTATGTCCAGGGCCACGGACTCTCCAACACGCTGCGCGTGGCGCGGGCGCGGCTCGATGGCTTTGCCCTGCGCGATCTGGCGGTCATCTACGAGGTGGCGCCCAAGCGCATGGCCCGGACACAGTATGGCGGGCGGATGCTGTTCCTGCCGGACGGAACGCTGCTGATCACGCTGGGCGACGCCTTCGACAGCCGGGAAGCGGCCCAGCGGCTCGACAATCCGCTGGGCAAGATCATCCGCCTGCGCGACGACGGCTCGGTGCCGCCCGACAACCCGTTCGCCGGTGTGCGAGGTGCCCGGCCGGAAATCTGGAGCTATGGCCATCGCCATCCCCAGGGTATCTGCCGCGATCCTGAAACCGGCCGGGTCTATTCGACGGAAAACGGCGCCGCGGGCGGCGACGAACTCAATCTCATCAACAAGGGCGTCAATTACGGCTGGCCGCTCGCTACCTTCGGCAGGGACTATTCGGGTGGGCGAATCAGCCCGTTCTCGCACTATCCCGGCACCGTGGACGCCATCGCGGTCTGGACGCCGTCGATCGCACCGTCGGGGGTCACCGTCTATCGGGGCGCGGCGTTTCCCGATTGGAACGGCGACATCTTCGTCGCCGCGCTGAAGGGCAGGCAGATCCGCCGCGTCGATATGGAAGGCGGCCGGATCATGGGTCAGCAGGCAATGCTGGGCGACCTTGATGCCCGCATGCGTGACGTGCGCACCGGTCCCGACGGACTTCTCTACGTGCTCGACGACAGCAACGGCAGGATTCTCAGGATCAGGCCGGCGCGCGGCTGGACTGGCGGGTGAGCAGCGCGAATACCAGGCCTCCCAGCGCGCCGACCGCGCACTGGGCCGCGAAGCCCGCCGGCGTCCGCGCTCCGGCCACCATGATGATGCCCAGCGCCGTGCTCATGATCGTCAGCATCAGCGCCACGGCCGCGCCGCCGCCGATGGCGAAGCTGACCGTACGGGCGAGCTTCACCTTCGGCCACAGCCAGCCGGTGAGCAGGAAGCCGAGCAACAGCGCGACGCCGATGAACATGGCGTAGAGCGGCGCCATGCCGGCGACGTCGTGGAGCGTCATGTCGAGCGCCATGCCACCACCGATTTCCGCGCCCAGGCCGCGCAGACCGGCCATCACGAACTGGCTGTGGATCGCCACGGACACCGCCGAGGTAACCGCCACGACGGCCACGAAGGCCAGGAGCAGCCTGACTATTCTCACATCTCTCTCCCCGGTTCCCTTTTGCGTACCATGCGGTAATGTGGGCCGATCTTTGGCGGTTGAGGGAAAGATGTCCATGACAATCGGAAAGCGGCGTTCGCTGGTGGCCGCCATTGCCTGCTGCCTGCTGCTCTGGGGCGCCGCCCCGGCCTCCGCCGCGAAAGATTACGTGGTCGAACCGGTGCTGAGCGGGCTCGACCGGCCGTGGAGCCTGTCGTTCCTGCCAGACGGCGCCATGCTGCTGACTGGGCACAAGGGCTCGCTGTGGATCGTCAGGGACGGCAAGCTTTCGGCGCCGGTTTCCGGCGTTCCCGTCGTGGAGTTCGCCGGCCAGGGTGGCCTGTTCGAGGCGCTGCCGCATCCCGGATTCGCCGAGAATCGTCTGGTCTACCTGTCCTATGCCCACAAGGGCGAAGGCGGCAACGCCCTGCGCGTGGCGCGGGCGCGGCTTGACGGCGGCGCGCTGAAGGACCTGAAGGTGATCTTCGAGAGCAAGCCGGCCCGCGCCACGGCGGTCCACTATGGCGGGCGCATGGCCTGGCTGCCCGACGGCACCCTGCTGGTCACCGGCGGCGACGGCTTCAACTACCGCGAAAAGGCGCAGGACCTGGCCAGCGACTTCGGCAAGATCGTTCGCCTCAACGACGACGGCACCATTCCGGCCGACAACCCGTTCGCTGGCCGCAAGGATGCCAGGCCCGAAATCTGGAGCTATGGCCACCGTAACGCCCAGGGCATCGTGTTCGATCCGGCCAGCGGCGTGGTCTATGCCCACGAGCACGGCCCACGCGGCGGTGACGAACTCAACGTCATCGAGAAGGGCCGCAACTATGGCTGGCCGCTGGCGACGAAGGGCTTGGACTATTCCGGCGCCTACATCACTCCCTTCAAGGAATACAAGGGCACCGAGAACGCCATCACCGGCTGGACGCCGTCGATCGCGCCCTGCGGCCTGGCGATCTACCGCGGCACGGCGTTCCCGCAATGGGACGGCGACCTGTTTGTTGGCGCCCTTGCCGAGCGCAGTCTCCACCGGGTCGACATGCAGGACGGCAAGGTCGTCGGCGAGGAGACCATGCTGAAGGACATGAAAGAGCGCATCCGCGACGTTCGGACCGGCCCCGACGGGCTGCTCTATGTCCTGACCGACGGCGAAGGCGCCAGGCTGCTGCGGATCAAGCCGGCGTCCTGACGCGCCCGATAGACTGGGAGAACGAAGTATGGGCCGCACGCTTTCCGGCAAGGTGGCGCTGGTGACCGGTGGCGCGCGCGGCATCGGCGCCGCGACAGCGCTGGCGCTCGCCGACGCGGGCGCCGACGTGATCGTCAGCTACAGCGCCTCGGCGGACAAGGCCAAGGCCGTTGCCCGCGAAGCGGAACAGCGCGGCGTGCGCGCGCTGGCGTTCCGCGCGGATTCCGGCATCGTGGCTGAAGTCGAAGGCCTGATCACCGCGGTCGTCGCGCGCTTCGGCAGGCTCGACATCCTGGTCAACAACGCGGCCGGATTCGGCGGCGGCCCGATCGATGCGCCCGATGCCGACATCGCCGCACTCGACAGGCTCTACGCCATCAACGTGACGGGAGTCATCGCCGGGATTCGCGCCGCCTCGCGGGTGATGGGCGAGGGTGGACGGATCATCACCGTGGGGTCGGGCGCGGCCACACGCGCAGGTTTTCCGGGCGTCGCCGACTATGCCGCCTCGAAGGCCGCAATCGTCGGTTACAGCAAGGGCGCTGCCCGCGACCTGGGACCGCGCGGCATCACGGTCAACGTGGTGCAGCCGGGCGCGGTAGAGACCGACATGAATCCGGCGGTGGGCGACTTCGCCGATGTGCAACGCGCCGCCAACGCCCTCGGACGCTACGGCCGACCGGAGGAGGTCGCCGCCGCCATCGTGTTCCTTGCCAGCCCGGCCGCGTCGTTCGTGACCGGCTCTGTGTTGTCGGTCGACGGTGGTTATGCGGCCTAGGCTTCCAGCGTCACGTCGAGCGTGATGTCGGCCTGACACCTGGCCGATCCATGCGTGCGCATGCCGAACTCGGTCAACTGTTGAACGCATGCAGTGTGAGCGGATTATGTGGCGCGCGTGCGAACGCGGACCAGTGACGCGGTGGATTTTTCCGGGTTACTCGGCGGCGACCGACCGGGCGTTATCGTCGAGCGGCCTGCCCTGACGGGCCAGCAACGCGCGCAGGTCGCGGATCGGCGGGAACACCTCGTTGTTCCAGTCGGTGCCCTGGGCGTCGTGGGCGGCCTGCTCGAGCTCCACGATGTCCTTGTCCTCGGTGAAGATCCGCTCGGTGAACCAGGTCACGAACGGCCACACCACATGGATCAGGCCGGGCACCGGCGGCTTCTTCACCGACAGGTAGCCGAAGGTGCGGTTGGTGCGCTGCTCCTTGTCGAGCGGCGTGTAGGCCAGCCAGACGTCGAGCACCGGCGCCAGATCGCCGCCCACCTCCTTGCCCACCCACACCTTCAGGTGCTGGTAGGGATATTCGGTGCGAATGGTCATCAGGTCGCTGAAGTTCTTCTGCTTGCCGCCGCGGCTGCGCACCAGGTCGACGATCACCGTCTCGCCCATGCTGGCGCGGCCTTCGGTGCGGTTGAACGTGTAGTCCACCTCGCACCAGGTGTCGCCACTGCGCTTGCCGAGGCACTTGGCCTTGATGGTGCCCATGTTCTTCCGGTGGAGGAACTGGTGGTTCATGTCGAACAGGTTCTCGTGCATGAACGTATAGTGGCAGTCGACCTCGCGGTTGAGCTTGCGGGTCTTGTAGTCCCGGTTCATGGCGGAGCCGAGAAAGGCGGGCGCGGCCGCGTCGGCCAGCGCCGGATCGCCCGGGAACACGAAGATCAGGCCATCGATCTCGCGGGCCGGATAGGAGCGCACACCGTTGGGCAGCTTCTCCATGCCGAAATAGGGCACGTCGACGCACTTGCCCGAACAGTCGTAGGCCCAGCCGTGATAGCCGCATTTCAGTACGTCACCATCGACCACGCCGACGCTCAGCGGCACCTGCCGATGGGCGCAACGGTCTTCCAGTGCGAACACGCTGCCTGACGCGCCGCGATAGAGCACCACGGGCTCGCCCATCAGGCGGCGGCCCAGCGTCTTGCCCGGCTTCAGCTCGTCGGACCACGCCAGCGGATACCAGTGATCCGGATGGGAATCGACCTTGCGAAGATCGACAGTGTCATGGGAGGCAAGGGAATGACGATCCTGGGCCAAGCCGATCTTCTCCGAAAGGGGCGGTCCAAGGACCAATCAGGCCAACCCTAGCGCGGGAGCCCGCCTATTGATAGAGGTTCGCGTGCCGCAGCCGTTTAGCGGCGGATTACATGGGCTCCGGGGACATTGCGGGGTAGGGTTCGCATGTGCTGCCTTGCCATCCCATCCTCCCGTACGATGTGACTCGTTGGCAGGCAGCGTCATGTCATGCCGGGGTGAACCCGGCATGAACACAACCCATTGAAGATGCTCGGTAACATTCTGCCAGGCCTAACCCAGGTCGAACTTTTGGCCCAGTGTTTCCTCGGACACCGCCCACAACCGCGCGGCGTTCGCGGGATCGGTGGCGTAGCCGAAATAGCCCGACGCCGCCGCCGGATCGGTCTTCAGGTCGCCCACATGGCAATCCTCGAGATAGAGCCCGCCACGGCCCTCCAGTTCGGGCGAAGTCGCGGCCCAGACGCTGGTCGCGGCGCCCGCCGGGATGGTCTTGAACTTGATGCCGCCGCTGCCCGCGCCCACCCGCGCCAGCAATGCGTCGATGTCCGCCTGGGTCAGGTGCCGGCCAAGCTCGGTCTGGATGCCGCCCGGATGCACCGCGTTGGCGGTGATGCCGTAAGGCGCCAGCCGCCTCGTCAGCTCCACCGAGAACAGTACGTTGGCGGTTTTCGACTGGCCGTAAGACGACCACTTCTCGTAGTCCCGGCTGTTGAAGTGGATATCGTCGAAATGCACGTCGGAGAACCGGTGGCCGGCCGAGCTGAGATTGACGATGCGGCCCGGCGCGCCGGCCTTCAGCGCGGGGGCCAGCAGATTGGTCAGCAGGAAATGACCGAGATGGTTGGTGGCGAACTGCATCTCCCAGCCTTCCGCCGTGCGCGTGAGCGGGCAGGCCATGACGCCGGCATTGTTGATCAGCAGGTTGAGCGGGCCATGTTCCGCCAGCCACTTCTTCGCGAATGCCCGCACGCTGTCGCGCACCGACAGTTCCACCTGGGCGACGTCGATGTTCTGGCTACCGGACGAGGCGCGGATCTCCGCGGCGGCGGCCTCGCCCTTGGCCGGATCGCGCGCGGCGATGGTGACCGCCGCGCCCTTCGAGGCCAGCGCCCGCGCCGTCTCCTTGCCCAGGCCGGTCGAGCCGCCGGTCACCAGCGCCTGCTTGCCCTTGAGGTCGATGCCCGCGAGCACCTCGTCCGTCGTCGTGTCCGCGCCGAATGCCATTGAGATTCTCCCTGTTCCAGAAACCGCCCGTTCCCGCGAGCGATGCGCATCCTAGCGCAACGGCCGCGCGCTTTCACCGGCCATGCACGCCTTGTTTCGTCCTCGGTTCCGGGCGCAGACTGGAGTCTGGCTGCATGAGGGGTCGCCATGCGCAACAGGGGTGCGAGCCGTCCGACGCTGAATGCCGGCGTCTGCGTCGCCGGCATTGCGCGGTCGGCGCTGTCCATCCTCTGGCAGCCATCGCCTGGCTGATGCGCAAGGGCCAGCTGGGAAGGCCCGGTTAGCCCGCGAGCCGGGTCAGTGCCGCCGTTCCGTCCGCCGTCTTCGGGCGCGGTAGGATTTCCACACCGAGCGCGCCGAATCGATGGCGCCCGGGCACGCGTCGCGCATCAGCAGGTAGCCGCGCAGCTCTTCCCAGGTCGACACGTCGGGCAGATCCGGTGTGCGCTGCGCGTGCTCGATGAAGTCGCCCTGCGGGTTCGGACCGCGCCGCCGGTTGTTGACATACGTCTTGAATGACATGGTCGCCTCCTTTCGGGGGCGGACCATAGCGCCGCCGGGTTACGGCACCGTCTCAGGTTCGTGGTGATACGGTGGCGCTGATGGGCGGCCGTGCATCTCGCCGTGGCAGGCGTTACGCTACTCGGGAGCAGCATGCCGGTGAGGCCAGATTGACCACCAAAATCGACAAACCCACCCTCTGGTCCCGGGCCGGGTCGATGGCGCGCAAGGCGCCGCCCGAGCGGAACCGCTACGTGGATTTCCTGCGCGCCTTCTCCATCCTCGCGGTGGTCGTCGGCCACTGGCTGGTGGCCGCGCCCTATATGGACGAGGGCGCCGTCACCGGCGGGCATCTGCTGGGCATCGTGCCATGGACGCAGTGGCTGACCTGGGGCTTCCAGGTCATGCCGATCTTTTTCCTGGTCGGCGGCTTCGCCAACCACGCGTCCTGGTCGGCCAACCGGCGCGACGGCGGCACCTATGCGGAATGGTTCACCGGTCGGCTCCAGCGGCTGGTCAATCCGGTCCTGCCGCTGTTCCTGATCTGGACGCTGTTCGCGCTGTTCGGCACCGCCATGGGCGTCGACCGCGAGATCGTCCGGCTGGCGGCGCAGCTGGCGCTGATCCCGGTGTGGTTTCTGGCGGTCTATCTGATGGTCGCCGCCGCGGTGCCGCTCACCCACGCCGGGTGGCAGCGCTTCGGCCTCGGCTCGTTCTGGGGACTGGTGGCCGGCGCGGTCGCCATCGACGTGGCGACCCTGGCGTTCCATGTGCCCTATGTGAATTTCCTCAATTTCGGCTTTGTCTGGCTGGCCGTCCACCAGCTCGGTTACGCCTGGAGCGAGGGCAGGTTCGCGCGGCCCGCCGCCGCGCTGCTCTGGGGCATGGGAGGCCTCGCCGCGCTGGGGCTGCTGGTCGGCTTCGGCCCCTATCCGGTCGCCATGATCGGCGTGCCGGGCGAGCCGCTCAGCAACTCCATGCCGCCGACCCTCGCGCTGCTGGCGCTCGGCATCGCCCAGACCGGCCTGGCCCTCGCGCTCCAGCCCGCGGCGCGCCGCATGCTGGACAACATGCGGCTGTGGACCGGCGTGGTTCTGGTCAACGGCATGATCATGACCGTCTATCTCTGGCACCTCACCGCCTTCGTCGCCGTCATGGTCGCGGCCTGGCTGCTGGGCGGCGCGGGATTGCACGTGATGCCGGGAAGCGGCGCATGGTGGTTGGCGCGCCCCGTCTGGTTCGTCCTCTACATCGTGGCGTTGCTGCCGCTGATCGCGATCTTCGCCCGTTTCGAGCGGCCTGGCAGCATCGCCGGTCTGCCCGATGCGCCGCCCATACCCTACTGGCGGCTGGTGGCCGGCCTGCTGCTGATCTCCGCCGGCCTCGCCGCCAGCGCCGTGTTCAGTATCGCCAGCCCGGAGGGCGTCACCGGCGTGCGGCTTTGGATCGTGGCCATGCCGTTCCTCGGCGCCGCGCTGGTGCGGTTCGGGCCGGTCTACAAGCTGCGGAAGCGGATGCGATGAGCGGTCTTCCCCGCATGACACACTGGATGCGGACATTCGGGAATGGTGTGCTGTGCGCGGCGGCGCTGTCGTGCCTATGGGCGCAGCCTGCCCAGTCGCGGGAGGCCGCGCCGGCGGCGTGCCCGGCGCCGATCCGGATGAGCGCGCAGGCCGCCGCCCCGGTCACGCTGCGCTTTGTCGGCGACATCGTGCTGGCCAACGCCCATGTGATGAAGACCATCCCGAGTGAATGGGACTCGCTGTACTTCGCCGCGGTCGCCGGCTACCTGCGCGGCGCCGATGCCAGC
>CAMBYA010000011.1 GCA_945872035.1 Rhizobium sp. Q54 | reverse complement strand
GGTTCGCCGCGCCAGTTCTTCGTCACCGTCAGCAAGGAGTTCTGATCGTGGACGGCGTGTCTCGCCGAGCCGTCCTTGCCGGCGGCGCGGCGATGGCCTCGCTGGCGGCGCTGGCGCCGTTGGCGGGGCACGCGAAGTCCGAGCCGCCGCTGACCCGGATCGCCTTCGGATCCTGCGCCAAGCAGGACAAGGAGCAGCCGATCTGGGACACGGTCAACGCCTATGCTCCAGAGCTGTTCATCTTTCTGGGCGACAACATTTACGGCGATACGGAGGACATGGCGGTGTTGCGGGCCAAGTACGCCCAGCTTGCCGCCAAGCCCGGCTTCCAGAAGCTGAAGGCGTCATCACGCGTGATCGCGACCTGGGACGATCACGATTACGGCGTCAATGACGGCGGCGCGGAGTATCGTAAGAAACAGGAGTCGAAGGACATGTTCCTCGATTTCTGGAACGAGCCCGCCGACAGCCCGCGGCGGGTGCGCGAGGGCATCTACACCTCATATCTGTTCGGTCCGCCCGACCGCCGCGTGCAGGTGATCCTGCTCGATCTGCGCTGGTGGCGGACGCCCCTGCTCGGATACAACGTCCTGCCCGAAGATCGCGGCCCCTACATTCCCAATCCGGACCCTGCGGCGGTGTTCATGGGCGAGGCGCAATGGGCGTGGTTCGAGAACGAGTTGAAGCAGCCTGCCGCGATCCGGTTGATCGGCACCAGCACCCAGTTTCTGGCCGATAATCCGGGCTGGGAAGCCTGGGTGCAGTTTCCCCATGAGTTCCGGCGCATGCTGGCCGTGCTGACCCGCAGCAGGGCAAACGGCGTGTTGTTCCTCAGCGGCGACACCCACTACACGGAGCTATCGCGTCTCGAGGGGCAATCGCCTTATCCGTTGTACGACATGACTTCGAGTGGCCTTACCGAGACATGGCCCTATGTCGCGCCAAACCGGAACCGGATCGGGGAGGGCTTCTCGCAACCGAATTTCGGTGTCGTGCAGATCGACTGGACACCGTCGGACCCGCGCATCCTCCTCAGCTCGAGGAGCCTGGACGGCGGCACCCTGATCAGCCGGGAGATCAAGCTCTCCGAACTTCAGTCTCGCGGATAAGCGAATCGCCAGGTGTCCGTCTCGAGCGCGGCCACTCCTCCGCAAGGCACGAAAAAGCCCCATTTGCCGGGTAGCAACTGACCGTCGCGCAATGCGTGTGGCAGCATGGTACGCTTGGCGTAGAGGGGGAAACGGCCGTACTCGGTCAGCGACGCCTCCCTGCGCCTTGTTTGTAGGGGTAGCCTAGAGCATGTTCCCATGCTTTTATGTCGCCCCCTGGACGGTAAAAGGAGCGGCATTGGTTCAGCCCGCTGAAATAATCCGGCCACGACGTGGTGACACGGGAATGCGACTGGCGATGGCCCTCGGGCTCGCGCTAGTCCTGTCGGCGGGCGGCCTTGCCGCGCACGCCGAGACGGCGCCGCCCAAGCACAAGCGCGTGATCGTCAAGGAAGACAAGCCGAAGCCGGCTCCCGAACCATCGCGTGTCGACGCCAATCCCAGCCCCTGGACCGGCGACCTCGACGGTATGAAGGATCGGCAGGTCATCCGGATCCTCGTCCCGTACAGCAAGACACTGTTCTTCTATGACAAGAAAAAGGAGATGGGGGTCGTCCACGACCTCGGGGTGTCGCTGGAGAAGTGGGCCAATCAGCAATCCTCGCCGGAGCAGGGCCAGAAAGGTCTGAAAGTGGTGTTCGCACCCGTGCCCGAGGAGCGCCTGCTGCCCGATCTGATGGCGGGATTGGGCGACATGGCCGCCGGGGGCCTCACGGTGGGTGTCAACGGCCAGGGCCAGATCGATTTCGGCGGTTCGCTGGCGCCCGATAGCGGCGCGGTGATCGTCACGCGCAAGCGCGGCGACTCCGTCGAGACGCTCGAAGACTTGTCCGGCCGCGAGGTGGTCATTCACCGGTCAAATGCCTCCTACGAGCCGCTGCGCGCGCTCAGCCGCCGGCTCGAAGCCCAGGGCAAGCGGCCGATCAAGCTGATAACGGCGCCCGAGGATCTGCAGGATGAGGACTTGCTGCAGATGGTCAGCAGCGGGCTTCTAACGATCGCTGTCGTCGACGGGTACGTGGCGGCGTTCTGGGGCAACATCATTCCAGGCATCGTGGTCAACGGCGATCTCCTGGATCGAAGCGGCACCGCGCTGGGTTGGGCGGTGCGCAAGGATAGTCCGCAGCTCAAGCGGCTGCTGGAGGGCTTCATGGCGCGCGGCAAGGGGGACACCTTTGCCGGCGGCGCTTCGCTCAAGAAGTATCTCGGCGAGACCGCTCTGCCGACGAATGCGACGGCCCAGAACGAGATGGAGAAGTTCAACCAGGCCATCGACATGTTCAAGAAGTATGGCGATGCATACGATTTCGACCACCTGATGATGATGGCGCTGGGCTACCAGGAATCGCGTCTCAATCAGCAGGCCCGCAATCCCTATGGCCCGGTCGGCATGATGCAGATGACCCCGACGACGGCGGCCACCTCGGCCGTCGGCATCAGGGGCATCGACAAGGATGCCGCGCGGAATGTCGAGGCTGCGGCCAAGTATCTCAGGTACATCGCGGATTCATATCTGGACGACCCGAATATCAGCCAGATGAATCGGACCCTGATGGCGTTCGTCGGCTATAATGTTGGGCCCAAGAACCTGGAGATCATCCGTGATGCGGCGGTGAAGAGCGGGCTCAATCCCAATGTCTGGTTCCAGAACGTGGAGCTTGCCGCGGCGCAGACCATGGGCCGCAAGACCGTCGAGTATGTTTCCAACATCTACAAATACTACACCGCCTACCGGATCACGGTCGGCGATCCGGCGCTGCGCGAGACTCAGGCGGAACCGGCCGTGGCCGAACCGGCGCCGCCTGCGCCCGCCTCGTCGCCCGCTGCGCCTGCGGTGACAGTTACCCAGCGCTGAATAACCGCTTGTCCGACAACCTATAACAAGCACTCATGAAGATTTCATCAGGGCGCGTGCATTTCTGAAGGACGCCTGTTCGATATTGCATTGCAGAAATGCTGCTATTCGGAAAAAGCCTGACCTATCATTCAAGTAACGGCGATAAGTTCTTGGCCGCCACGGGCGTGCGCCTTATATGTCGCTCGCGATACAAACGGGCCGGGTGATTATTGGACATTCGTGCCGGCAGGGACTGACTGGATATGCGCGACATTCGCACCAACTGCCGATTGACGGTCCACACGGACCCCAAATGTCCATTGTTGCGCCGTCCATAACGCTCAAGGGCCTCATGCGTCTTCTTGGAAATTGTCTTGGTTTCAGGCTGCCCGTCGCGGTGCTGGGTGCGGCATTGCTGGTGGCGTGCTCCGACAATGCGCCTGGCGATGGCGCCGCCAAGTCGGCGATGACCATCACCACCGCGTCCGTCAAGCCCAAGCCCATGGAACGCGCGATCAACGTGATGGGCACGGTCGTCGCCTGGGAAGAGATGCCTGTCGGCGCCGAGATCGGCGGGCTGGCGATCGCCGAAGTGATGGTCGACGAGGGCGACGAGGTCAAGCGTGGCCAGGTGCTGGCGCGGCTCAACGATTCGGTGCTGCGCGCCCAGCTTGCCCAGCAGGAGGCCAGTATTGCCGCCGCGAAGGCGACCCTCACGGAAGCCCAGGCCAATCTGAGGCGCGCCGAGGAACTGCTGCCCAAGGGGCACATCAGCGGCCAGACAGCCGACGCCAGGCGCGCCGCCGCGGGCACCGCGCAGGCACAACTCACTGTGGCGCAGGCGTCGCGCGACGAGACACTGGCTCGCCTGGCGCAGACCCGCATCACGTCTCCCGACGACGGCTATATCTCGGCGCGGACCGCCGTCATCGGCCAGATCGTCAGTTCAGGCGACCAGCTGTTCCGCGTCGTGCGCGACAGCCGGCTGGAGCTCGACGCCGAAATCCCCGAGACGACGCTGGCGGTTCTGGCGCCTGGTCTCTCCGTCGAAGTGTCGGCCGAAGGCATCGCGCCTACCGTTGCGACGATCCGCGCGGTCGCTCCCAGCGTCGATGCGAAGTCGCGGCTGGGGCTCGCGCATATTGCCTTGCCGCCCGGCGTCGGGTTTCGCCCCGGCATGTTCGCCCAGGCGAGCATCGCGCTGAAGGATAGCGCCGCGCTGATGGTGCCCAGTTCTGCCGTGGTCTACCGCGACGGTGCGGCCGGCGCCTTTGTCGCCGTCAACGGCGGCACGGTCCGCTTTCGCAAGATCGAAACCGGCGAACGGTCGGGCGATTACATCGAAGTCGTGAGCGGCCTCTCTGCCGGCGACGAGGTCGCGCTCAAGGGCGCGGGCTTCCTGGAGGACGGTGACCCGGTGACGGTGGCGCGCGAACCGGACAGCCACAGCCCGCCGCTCGCCAAGACCGAACCGCGGGCCAAATGAGGAACCTGTCCTCCTGGTCGATCCGGAACCCGGTTCCCACCATCGTTCTGTTCATCGCCCTGATGATCGCCGGCATTGCCGGCTACACCACGTTGCGAATCAACAACGTGCCGGACCTGGAAATTCCAGCCATCGTCGTCACCGTCGCGCAGCCGGGCGCCGCGCCTTCGGAAATGGAAACCCAGGTAACGAGGCTGGTCGAGGATTCCGTGGCCGGTCTAGGTCGCGTCAAGCATATCCGCTCTACCATCAATGACGGCATCTCGGTCACGACCGTCGAGTTCTTTCTTGGCACCGACACCGACCGGGCAACCAATGACGTCCGCAACGCGGTCGCCAACATCCGCCCTGACCTGCCGGCGGATGTCGAGGAGCCGGTAGTCCAGCGCATCGACGCAGCCGGCAACCAGCTGGTGACCTTTGTGGTCCGCGCCGAAGCGATGTCGCCGGAGGAGTTGAGCTGGTTCGTCGACAACGACGTGGCGAAGGCGCTGCTTGCGGTCCGCGGCGTATCGGAAGTACAGCGCCAGGGCGGCGTGAGCCGGGAGATCGCCGTCCGGCTCGATCCCGAACGCATGGCGTCCCTCGGCATCACCGCCGGTGAAGTCAGCCAGCAGCTCCGCCTGATCAACGCCAACCTGCCCGGCGGCCGGTCGGATATCGGCGCCGCCGAGCAGTCGATCCGAACACTGGGCAGCGCCCTGACGGTCAGAGGACTGGGCGCCAGCCTGATCAACCTGCCCGACGGGCGGACGGTGCGCCTGTCGGATCTTGGCAGGGTCGAGGACGCCTGGGCCGAGCAGCGGACCCGCGCGCGGTTCAACGGGCAGGAGGTGGTCGGCTTCGGCGTCATCAGGACGCGCGGCGCCAGCGAGGTGCACATCGCCGAGGCGGTGCGCGAGGCGGTCGCCAGGCTGGACGAGTCGCGCGACGACGTCGCCATCGAGGAAGTGACCTCGTCCGACGAGTTCGTCCAGATCAGCTTCCTAGCCTCGCTGGAAGCGCTGCTGCTGGGCGCGGTCCTTGCCGTGGTGGTGGTCTGGTGGTTCCTTCGCGACGCTCGCGCGACCTTCATCTCGGCGCTCGCCATGCCGCTGTCGCTGGTTCCCACCTTCGCGGTGATGGCGCTGTTCGACCAGTCGTTCAACATTGTCACGTTGCTGGCGCTGGCGATCACCGTCGGCATCCTGGTCGACGACGCCATCGTCGAGATCGAGAACATCGTCAGGCACATGCGTGCCGGCAAGAAAGCTTATCCCGCAGCGATCGAGGCGGCCGACGAGATCGGCCTCGCCGTTGTCGCCACTACCATGACGATCGTCGCCGTATTCGCGCCGGTGGGCTTCATGCCCGGGGTTGTCGGCCAGTTCTTCAGCGCCTTCGCCATTTGCGCCTGCGTTTCGGTGCTGTTCTCGCTGCTCGTCGCCCGCACCATCACCCCGCTGATGGGCGCGTATCTGCTGAAGGGCGGCGACCTGAAGCACGATGAGCCGTTCTGGATGCCGCGCTATCTCAAGATGGTGTCCTGGGCGCTTGATCACCCGATCAAGGTCATGCTGTCGGGGGCGCTCATCGTCATTCTGTCGGTGGGCATGGCCTCGCTCATGAAGTTCGACTTCGTACCGTCGAGCGATACGGGCCGGTCGGTCATGTCGGTCGAGTTGCCGCCGGGCGCGACCCTGGCCGAAACCGATGCGGCCGTCGGCAGGCTGTCTGACATCCTGAAGAAGCGCCCGGAGGTGAAGTCGATCTATTCGTCGCTGGGGACGTCACTGACCCTGGTCGGACCCGGCGGTGGCGGCTCGAGCCAGGGCGAGGTGCGCCGGGCGATCATGACCGTCAACCTTGTGCCAATGGGCGACCGGAAGCTCACCCAGCAGGAATTCGAGGCCGAGGTCGGCCCGTCGCTGCTGGCGGTTCCCGGCGTGCGCGTGCGCTTCGGCGCCGACGGCTCCAGCGGCTCCAAGCTGCAGATCGCCCTGGTCAGCGATGATGGTCCGGCGCTCAACAAGGCTTCGCAAGACCTTGAGCGCGGGATGCGCAACCTGCCCGGTTTCAACAATGTGGCCTCGACCGCCAACCTGGCGCGGCCCGAGATCCTGATCACGCCGAAGGCCGACAAGGCTGCATCGCTGGGCGTTGCTACCATGACGATCAGCCAGGCGGTGCGCATCGCCACGCTCGGCGACGTCGACGTGAACCTTCCCAAATACAACCTGGCCGACCGGCAGATCCCGATCCGGCTGATGCTGGTCGAGCAGGCGCGGCAGGATCTGGAGACGATCCGCAATCTGAGGGTGCCGACCGCCAATGGCGGGTCGGTGCCGCTGTCCTCGGTCGCCGATGTGTCGTTCGGCGCCGGTCCGTCGCAGATCGACCGCCTCGACCGCCGCCGCAGCGCCGTGATCGAAGCCGAGTTGGCCGGACTGCCGCTGGGTGACGCGGCGGAGATGGCCTACTCGCTGCCTGCCATGAAGAACCTGCCGCCGGGCGTGTTCGAGGTGCCGACCGGCGACAACGAGAATTTCGGCGAGATGATCATGGGCTTCCTGGTCGCCGTGGTCACCGGCATCCTGCTGATGTATTTCGTGCTCGCGTTGCTGTTCAGGAACTTCGCCTATCCGGTCACCATCCTGACCGCGCTGCCGCTCTCGATCGGAGGCGCGCTGGGCCTGCTGCTGATCCTGAACATTCCGGTGTCAATCCCGCCGCTGATCGGCATCCTCATGCTGATGGGCGTGGCGGCCAAGAACTCCATCCTGCTGGTGGAATATGCCATTGTCTCCCGTAACGAGCGCGGCGCCACCCGGCGCGAGGCGTTGCTCGATGCCTGCCACAAGCGCGCCCGGCCTATCATCATGACGACACTCGCCATGGGCGCCGGCATGCTGCCCATCGCCGTCGGTATCGGCGCTGACACCGAATTCCGCGCGCCCATGGCCATCGCCGTGATCGGCGGACTGATCACATCGACCCTGCTCAGCCTGATCTTCGTCCCCGTCGTTTTCACCGTGGTCGATGACATCCAGGCCTGGCTCGGCAGGCATGGCAGCCGCATGACATTCGGGTCGCCGGATCCGAAAGGCGACATGGAACCCGAGGCGCCGCGCCGGCCCGGCGAGTGACGCCCATTGCCAGTGAAGGCCAACTTCGCTAATCCGTCGGCCGTCACCTAAGGAAAGCCTGCCCCATGTCGACTGCGGTCACGCCCTCGTTCTTCGATTCCGAAACCGCCGTGGAGAAGGTGAGCGATACGCACTTCACGGCGCATTTCCACGAGACCTGGGGCATAGCCGGCGGCACGCCGAACGGCGGCTACCTGATGGCCATCGCGGCGCGGGCGATCGCCGGCACCGTGCCACACCCGCATCCGCTGACCGTCACCGGGCACTACATGAAGCGTTCGGCGACCGGCCCGGTGGATATCCGGACCGAGTTGCTCGGCCGCAGCCTCACCACGTCTACCGGCCTGGCGCGGCTGATCCAGGACGGCGTGCAGCGCACCCATTTCACCGCCACCTACACCGATTTCGACATCGCCACCGGCCAGTCCGTGGTGCATGCGACGCCGCCCGATCTGCCGTCGCCGGAAGACTGCGTGCCGCACCCCTACCTGCCCGGCAAGTCGCCGGCGTTCCAGGAACACATCGACATGCGCTTCCATCCCACCCATATGGGCTGGGCCAAGGCGACGCCCCACGGCGTGGGCGAGATGGCCGGCTACATTAGGTTCCGCGATGGCACGGCGCCGGATTTCTTCTCGGTGCTGATGTTCGCCGATGCCGTGCCGCCAGCGATCTTCAACGTGGTCGGCGCCACCGGTTGGGTGCCGACCATCGAGCTGACCACCCATCTGCGCCGCCGGCCCGCGCCCGGATGGCTGCGCTTCCGCTTCACCACGCGCTTGCTGACCCGCGGATTCTTCGAGGAGGATGGCGAGATTTGGGACAGCGAGGACAGGCTGGTCGCCGATTCCCGACAGATCCAGAAGCTGATGTCGCCGAAGGCGCGGGCGTGAAATGACGCGAAGGCTGCGCCGCGTCCTGCTCGGCTTGATCGTTTCGGCCGGACTGCTGGCATCCGGCGTTGCGGCACAGGCGCAGGACGATGGTCCGGACCATGACGTGGTCATCGAAATCGACGAGCAGTCCGTGACTTACAATGGCGCGGCCGTTGCGGGCCTCCTCGCGTTGGAGGAAGAGCTGGTTGAGGATGTCGAAGCAGACCCGCAACTGACAGTGAAGGTGCTGGCTCACGACACCGTTCCCATGGAGCACGTCACGCAGATCGTCGATGCCGTCCGGCGATATGAGATCGAGTGCGAGGTGGAGATCGTCTCATCTGCCTTCGAACAGGATGACAACTTGTAAGGTTGCCCATGCAGTCTTTGCGGGAAAGACGCTAGAGACGCATCCACCAAGCCGGGCTAAGATGGGCCTGTTACTGGCCCTGATGAACCTGCAATAAACACCATGTTCAGAACACCATATTACCTGACCCTGCTGATCGCCGTTGCCGGTTTGACTTCTGCCGTCGGCGCGGCAAAGGCATTGCCGCCCGAGCCGCACTATGATGCCGTCATCACCGTCGCCCAGGATTACGTCGTCCGCTACAACGGACGCGAGATGCCCGATTTCGATGCGCTCAAAAGGGAATTACAACTGGATGCCTCGCAGCAGCCCGACATGACTGTCATCGTCCGGGCGAACGAGCAGCTGGATTACAGCTACGTGATGATGATCGTGAAGGCAGTCGACCAGTACGGCGCGATCCCCGAGGTGGAATCCGTCGACTCCGATTTCGACGGAAGTCTCTAAGAGTTCGCCGTCAATCAGGCGGCCCGTTTAGACCAGCAGCTTTTCCACTTCCTTCGGCTGGCGTTTGGCGTCGAATAGCGCCCAGACGCCGTCCGCGCCGTCCCAGCTGCCGCGCGTGGCGCCCTTTGAGTACTCCGTAGAGCGCTGCTCGAAGAAGTTGGCGTGCTCGACGCCGTTGAGGATTTCCACCAGCCACGGCAGCGGATGCGCCTTGATCTGGCTGTAGGTGTTGTCGTGCTCGCTGAAATAGCCGAACACCGGCGTCAGCTTCAGCTGGGTCAGCCGCCAGTCGGCCACGTAATGCACGTAGTCGTGGATGTTCTCGGCGGTCATGCCCTGGATACCGCCCAGGCCGAACGCCAGGTCGACGAACTGGTCCTCCAGCTTCACCATTGTCTTGGCGACGTCGATGATGTCGTCGCGCACCGCCTTGGTGACAGCACCGGTCTCGCGGTTCCACTGGTGGTACAGCCGGATGATGCCCTCGCAGTGCAGGCTCTCGTCGCGCACCGACCACGAGACGATCTGGCCCATGCCGTTCATCTTGTTGTGGCGCGGGAAGTTCAGCAGCATGGCGAAGCTGGCGAACAGCGACATCCCCTCGGTGAACGCGCCGAACATGGCGAGCGTGCGCGCCACGTCCGAGACCGTGTCGACGCCGAAGGTGTGCATGTAGTCGGCCTTTTCGCGCATCTCGCGGTAGTCGCGGAACGCTTCGAACTCGGACTTGGGCATGCCCAGCGTCTTCAGCAGCAGCGCATAGGCGTCGATGTGCACCGTCTCCATGTTGGTGAAGGCGGCCATCATCATCTGCACCTCGATCGGCTGGAAGATCGGGATGTAGCGCTTCAGGTAATTGTCGCCCACTTCCACGTCCGACTGGGTGAAGAACCGGAAGATCTGGGTCAGCAGGGCGCGCTCGGCCGGCGTGACCCGGTCCGACGTCCAGTCGCGGATATCGGCGCCCAGCGGCACTTCCTCGCCCATCCAGTGGGTCTGCTGCTGGCGCTTCCAGAACTCGTAGGCCCACGGATAGCGCTCGACGTCATAGGTGCCGGTCGCCTGGAGCAGGCCGACCCTGCCGGTGCCGATCAGGCTGCGCGGATCGACGTCGCCAAAATGCAGGTTCGATGCGGCTATTGGCATGCCAGGCACTCCTCGTAATCCGTGCGGCCGCCATAGTTGACGACCTTCTCGCCCTTTTCCATCTGCCCGGCGAAGGCGGCGCGGCTGATCGACTTGGAGCGGCAGTAATACAGGCTCTTGATGCCCTTTTCCCAGGCGCTCCAGTGCAGCATGTGAAGGTCCCACTTGTCGATGTCGGCCGGCAGGTACAGGTTCAGCGACTGGCTTTGGCAGATATACGGGGTACGGTCGGCAGCCAGGTCGATCACCCAGCGCTGGTCGATCTCGAACGCGGTGCGGTACACCGATTTTTCGTCCTCGTCGAGGCAATCGAGATGCTGCACCGAGCCTTCATGCTCGACGATCGACTGCCACGTCTCGGGCGTGTCGGCGCCCTTGCGCGCCAGCATTTCCTGCAGATAGGGATTCCGCACCACGAAGGCGCCGGAGAGCGTCTTGTGGGTGTAGATGTTGGCCGGGATCGGCTCGATGCAGGCGCTGGCACCGCCGCAGATGATGCTGATCGAGGCGGTTGGCGCGATCGCCAGCTTGTGGCTGAACCGGGCCTTCATGCCGCGCTCCTGTGCGTCGGGGCAGGGGCCGCGCTCTTCGGCGAGCGCCACCGAGGCGGCATCGGCTTCGCGGCGGATCTTGCGGAACATGCGCAGGTTCCAGGCCTTGGCCATGGCGCTCTCGAACGGAATGCCGCGCGCCTGCAGGAAGGAATGGAAGCCCATCACGCCCAGGCCCACCGAACGCTCACGCGCAGCGGAATAACGGGCGTGCTTCATGCTGTCGGGCGCGTCCTCGATGAACTGGGTCAGCACGTTGTCGAGGAAGCGCATGACGTCCTCGATGAAGCCCGGCTGCTCGTTCCACTCGTCCCAGGTCTCGAAGTTCAGCGACGACAGGCAGCACACGGCCGTGCGTTCCTCGCCGTGCTGGTCGGTGCCGGTCGCCAGCGTGATCTCGCTGCACAGGTTGGAGGTCGAGACCGACAGGCCCAGTTCGCGCTGGTGCTTGGGCAGCGCCCGGTTCACCGCGTCGATGTTGAGGATGTAGGGCTCGCCGGTCTGCAGCCGCGTCTCGAGGATGCGCTGCCACAGTTGCCGCGCATCGACCTCACGGATGGTGTTGCCGGTCTTCGGGCTGATCAGTGCGAAGCTGTCGCCGGCGGCGACGGCTTCCATGAACTTGTCGGTGATGTTGATGCCGTGGTGCAGGTTCAGGCCCTTGCGGTTGAAATCGCCCGACGGCTTGCGGATTTCGAGGAATTCCTCGATCTCCGGGTGATGGATGTCCAGGTAGACTGCGGCCGAGCCCCGGCGCAGCGAGCCCTGGCTGATCGCCAGCGTCAGGCTGTCCATGACGTGAATGAACGGCACGATGCCCGAGGTCTCGCCGCAGCCCTTCACGGGCTCGCCGATGGAGCGGACCTTGCCCCAATAGGTGCCGATGCCGCCGCCATTTGACGCCAGCGCCACGTTCTCGTTCCAGATGTCGACGATGCCGTCGAGCGAATCCGGCACGGCGTTGAGGAAGCACGAGATCGGCAGGCCGCGCGTCGTGCCGCCATTCGACAGGATCGGCGTCGCCGGCATGAACCAAAGGCGCGAGACGGCGTCATAGACCCGCTGGGCGTGGTCCAGGTCGTCGGCATAGGCGCAAGCGACCCGGGCGAACATGTCCTGGTAGGATTCGCCCGGCATCAGGTAGCGGTCTTCAAGCGTCGCCTTGCCGAACGGCGTCAGCAGGTCGTCGCGGCTCCGGTCCAGCTTCAGGTCGGCGGGCGTGGGCTTCGGCGCCAGCGGCATCGGCAGCGGTGCGCGCCTCGTCGGCTCGACGGTCGCTTCGCTCGCCGCGAAATGCATGGGAAGCTGCGAGGGCGGAATCGGCAGGGGGCGCGCAGGCTGCGGCTGCGGCACCAGATGACCTTCGCGGTCGAAATCATAGGCGAGCGTCGACATGCACCGTTCCTTCTTTCCTGGACTCCGGGGAATCAAGAGGCATGTCTGGCGCAAGCGCCCAGCACGCACCCCACAGGCCCCTCAGCCCTGGGACGTTTTCATTTTTCCGCGGTGCCTTTTCCGGCCGTGAGTCCCCGGATTTTCGAGGATTTTTCGCGTTTCCGGTGAACCTGCTGACCCCATATATGAACGGCGGGGGCACCTCAGACGCAATATCTTGTGCCTGTGACAGATTGAGGTCAAGCAGGATCATCATCGCAAATTCGTGATAATGCGCTTGACTCTGCCGACCCGGCGGAAGCCTTGAGGAAGCGCTCAGCCCGGCTTCACCGCCAGCCGCAATACGTCGGCGTAGCCGCGCCGGACTTCCATCCGCGGCTCCAGTCCCTTTTGCCGGAACAGCTTGTGCGCCTTCGGCAGGTTGTAGCAGGGAATCCACATATAGAGGTGGTGCTCCAGGTGGTAGTTCACGTAGTAGGGCGCGATGAACAGCCGCTCCAGCGGGTTGGCGATGGTGGTGCGGGCGTGCAGCAGCGGATCGTTGTTGTCGCGCACCACGGCATGCTCGGCGATGTTGCGCAGCCGCGTGACCCACATCCGCCAGGTGGCCAGCGGCAGCGCCCAGAACATTAGATAGTAGTGTGGCTTGCCCACGGCCGTCAGCACCGCCAGCAGCGCCAGGTTGGCGAGCAACGGTTTGGCCAGGCCGCGCTTTGCGCCGCCATCGGCGGGCCGGGTCGGGCTGTCCATGGCGGCTCTGTACTGCCTGAAGAAGGTGACGCCGCTCAGGTCGCGCAGGCTCTTGCGCAGGAAGCTCGCCCGGCTGACGGGGAATTTGGCCGACAGCGGCAGGTCCGGATCGTCGGGCTGCTGGGTCTTGCGGTGATGCTCGAAATGGTAGGGCCGGTAGATGTCGAGGTCGAGAAGCTGCGGATAGGCGCACAGCCAGTTTCCTACCCAGTCGTTGATCCGGCGATCGTGGAACAGCAGCCCATGCGCCGCATCGTGCATCAGGATGCCGAGGCCGAGCTGCCTGGCGCCGACGATCATGACCGCGAGCAGGAAGGTGAGGGGATTGGGCCACCACGCGAACAACGCCATGGCGCCGAAGATCAGCCCCCAGGCATGTACGACCATCCATGCACCGCGCCAATCCGACCGCTGGCGCAGGATGCGCAGCTCGTCACGCGAGAGATATGAACCGGCGGTCGGCATGACCCGTGGTCCTAGTGCGGCCGGGACTCGTACTTCCTCTCGGCGTCGTCGTCCCGGTTGACGAACCGATGATAGTGCAAAAGGCGCAGCGTTGCCTTCGGATCTCCCTCGTCGGACAGGGTCTCGAACCGGTTGACCTGGTCGCAGGACAGATCGTAGGGCGCGTTGGCGAAATATTTGCTCTGGGTCTTGTGGGTGGCGAACACGGTCTGGCACGCCATGCCTTCGAGCAATTGGCCGTCGTTGGTCGCGCAGGCGGTGACGTCGGCGGCGTCCGGTCCGCTTTCCTTGCCGTTGCTGCCACGCGCGGCGATCATCGTACCGTCCGCATACCACCAGACCGGGCCGTCATATCCGTTCACCGGCTTGCCCAGCAAGGCTTCCAGCTCTTTCGCGAAGGGCGCTTCGCCGCGGGTCGAGTAGGGCCATTCCAGCACGATGCGGTCGACCGCATTGAATTTCGGGTCGCCCTTGATGACCGCCGCCAGCGCATCGGCGCTCATCGGCTTCAGATCGGTGCCGAGCAGGATGTGCTCGTTGCCCATTGCGGCGACTGTGTAGGTGTCCTCGCTGGTGCCGTTCTTCGCCACGTAACTGAACAGCGCCGACTGCACGTTCTCGAGAACGGGCAGGTCGCGGCACTCCTTCGCCAGCACCGGCTGACTACAGACGGCGAATGCGGCGATGGCCGCAAGCAGCCTGCGCCGCAGGATCACGGGAAACGCGCGGCGATTTCCTCGCTCGCATCCCAGAGCCGTCTTGCGGTTTCCGCGTCGGTCCCGTCGACGCGTGGCCTGGCGACGTTGCAGTCGTCGAAATACTGACCGTTGACGCCGGCGGCGTCGGGATTGACCGCGAGGTAGCATTCGGTCGCCGCGCCCTGGTGGACGTCCTTGCACATGACCACGCTGGCGACGCCGAAGCCGAACTTCATCACCGGATTCAGGTGCCGCCCCAGATTGGTGATGATCACGCCGGGATGCAGCGAGTTGGCGGTGCGGCCCGTTCCTTCGAAGCGCCGCGCCAATTCTTTGGCGAACAGCAGATTGGCGATCTTTGCCTGGCCGTAGGCGCTCCAGGCGCCGTAGCCGCGCTCACCGGACAAATTGTCGAACTGGATGCCGCCCTTGGGTGCGCCCATATGCGCGGTGCTGGACACCACCACGACGCGCCCGCCAGGCGCCAGCGCGCCCATCAGCCCCTGCATGAGCATGAAGTGGCCCATGTGGTTGGTGAAGAACTGCAACTCGTAGCCGTATTTCTGCTGCAGCTTCGGCAGCGCCATGATGCCCGCGTTGAAGATCACGGCATCGAGCGGCCGGCCCAGGTTGGCGATCTCGGAGGCGGCCTGCCGCACCGAGGCCGGTTCGGACAGTTCGCAGGCGACGGCGGTCGTGTCCGCGCCGAAGCGGGCGAGTACGCCTCTCGTCGCTTCCGCCGAACGGCCGGTGCCGATCACATGGGCGCCGCGCATGGCCAATACCCGGGCGGATTCCCTGCCGAGGCCCGAGGTGACGCCGGTGATCAGGATGCTTTTGCCGGTCAGGTCCAGCCCGGCCGTGACATGCTCGGCCGTCGAGGCATAACCGAATCCGCTGGGCCCTTTCGTGCCTTTGATCAGTGCCATCAGCGACATCGGTCTCTCCAGTGTTTCGCCCGCGCGACACTACGCGCTTTGTCTGTCGAGGCCAAGCAGCGGAGGAGATTGCCGGAAGGTTGACGAGGTAATAGCATGCCTTCGGGGGTATGCGGCCGCTTGGGCCATGATCGGAGACTCACCATGAAAAGACTCCTTGCTGCAACCCTGGTGTCGATGCTGGCGGTCGGCCAGGTCCATGCCGACTGGGATCCCGAACTGGAGGCCCAGGAGCAGCGCGAGCGCGAAGCGGCGGCCCGCGAGCAGGCCGCGCGGGAGGCTGCGGCGCAGAAGATCATTAAGGATGCCGAGGCCAAGGCGCACGCCGCCCAGATGGTGGAGAAGCGCAAATATGTCGGCGCGGCGGCGCAAGGCAAGTCGGATGCCGAAGTGGAGCGTCTCTACGATCAGAAGCAGGCCCAGAAGACCCAGGAGGCCTACAGCGCCGCGGCGGAGGCTCAGCGCAAGATGAAGGACCCCAGGGCGCAGGCGGCGACCAAGGAAGTGACCGGCCACTCCATGGAGGAGATGTCGAACATGTCCGACGCCGAACTGGATGCGCTGGCGCGCGAAATGGAAAAGAAGTACGGCACCGGCGGCAATTGACCGCCGCGCATTGCGCGGCTGCCGCGCCGCGGGCATGCTCGCGCTCGGTGAATGAACTGTTCTCTAGGGAATTCCATGGCCACTGACAGCAAGCATCCGGAAACGCTGGTCCTCCACGCGGGCTATCGCGCCGATTCCGCCACCGGCGCGGTCGCGGTGCCGATCTACCAGACCACGTCGTATCAGTTCCAGGATACGGCCCATGCCTCGCGCCTGTTCGCGCTGGAGGAGCTTGGCAACGTCTACACGCGGATCATGAATCCGACGACGGGTGTCCTCGAGGGGCGGATTTCTGCGCTCGAGGGAGGCGCGGCCGCGCTGGCGGTGGCATCCGGCCAGGCCGCGTCGGCGCTCTCGCTGCAAAACCTGGCCTCGGCCGGTGACAACGTGGTCAGCTCCACGGACCTCTATGGCGGCACCTGGAACCTGTTCAACAATACGCTGCGGGCTCAGGGCATCGACGTTCGCTTCGCCGATCCGTCGGACCCGGAAAGCTTCCGGCGCGCGACGGACGATAGAACGCGGGCCTACTACGCCGAGACCCTGCCCAACCCCAAGCTGCAGGTATTCCCCATCGCCGAGGTGGCGGCCATCGGGCGCGAACTGGGCATTCCGCTGATAATGGACAATACGGCAGCGCCACTTCTGTGCCGGCCGTTCGATCATGGCGCGGCGATCGTCGTCTATTCGCTCACCAAATATATCGGCGGCCACGGCACATCGATTGGCGGGATGATCGTCGATGGCGGCAATTTCGACTGGGAAGCCCATCCTGAGCGGCAGCCGAACATGAACAGCCCCGATCCGTCCTATCATGGCGCTGTCTGGGCGCAGGCCGCAAAGCCGCTCGGCCCCATCGCCTATATCCTGCGCGCCCGCACGGTGTTGCTGCGCGACCTCGGACCGGCGCTCAGCCCGACCAACGCCTTCTACATCATCCAGGGACTGGAAACCCTGCCGCTACGCATGGAGCGGCATTGCGCCAACGCCGCCAAGGTGGCCGACTGGCTGGCGAAGCACCCGAGCGTCACGGCGGTGATTCATCCCACCCAGCAGTCGGGCGAAGCGCGCCGGCGCGCCGATACTTATCTGAGGGGCGGCTATGGCGGGCTTGTCGGGTTCGAACTGAAGGGCGGCATGGAAGCGGGGCGGCGGTTCATCGACGCCCTGAAGCTGCTCTATCACGTTGCCAATATCGGCGATGCGCGCAGCCTCGCCATCCATCCGGCCAGCACCACACACAGCCAATTGTCGCCCGAGGACCAGCTGGCAACCGGCGTCACGGCCGGCTATGTGCGGCTGTCGATCGGCCTGGAACACATCGACGACA
>CAMBYA010000010.1 GCA_945872035.1 Rhizobium sp. Q54 | reverse complement strand
TGACGAAGCTTTCGATGACGCCCTCGCGCTCGACGGTGACCAGCGCCGTCGCCGAGCGGAACGGCGAGCGCACCTGGAACCGGGCGGTCTCTCCCGCTTCGTATTCGGGCTTCTCCGGGATCACGTCCATGCGGTCGCTGGCCCCCTGGCCGAACCAGCTGTCGTCCGCGCCGGCCACATAGGCGGACATGGTCGCGCCGGCCGCGTTGCCGCCATCGTCCTTGGTCTGGGCGCGGATCAGCAGCTCGCCGGAGACGCCGGGCGCCACGTCGCAATGCAGGTAACCCTTGCCGTCGGTATCCCCGTCGCAGGACGTCGGCAACAGACTGACCTTGGTGGAGCTCTCATAGTCGTAGAAGCCGCCGATCAGCCGCTTGCGGTAGGAATAGGTGGTCCGCTGGTACAGCGACACCCGCACGTTCTGGCCCGAGGCCGGCTTGCCCTTCAAATCCAGCGCGACGACGGTGAAGCGCAGCTTGTCGCTGCTGCCGGCCCAGCCGTCGGTCTTGATGCCCAGATTGACGGCCGACGGATAGAGCCCGATGCGGCCGGTGGCGGTCTGGATTTCGCCATTGGCATCGGCATATTCCAGCTCGGCGACCATGCGCGACGGCTCGGCGATGTCGCTGGGCGCCGCGGCGGTGACCCGGAGCGCGCCTTTGGCGTCGAGGGTCAGCGGCATCACCTGGGTGACCGGCTTGGCGCCGGCGGCCTGCGCCTCCGGGTCGAAATCGTAGGGGCTGCCTTCTTCGGTCTGGAGACCCTCCTTGACCGGCTTGCCGCCGAAGGTGAAGCCGTCATAGTCGGGAAACGACACCGGCCACGGCGTCGTGACCGTGCGCAGCTTCACCTGCGCGCCGCCCGCGCCGCCGCCGGACAGGTAGCTGACATAGAGATCGAGCGGCACCTGCTTGACCCGCACCTGCGGCTTGTCCGGCCCCTGCACCAGCCCCGACATGGTCGGCACGCGGAACTCCTCGACCTTGAACGACCCGGCGCTGAAGGTCTGGTCGCCCAGCATCAGCTGGACCGCGTAGTCGCCCAGCTTGGCCTCGGGCGGAATCTGCCAGGTCTGCACCGCGATGCCGTTGGCGTCGAACTTCAGCGCGTTCTCATAGCGGGTATCTGAACCGGTGTGGACAATGGCGACCTTGACCGGGTCCTTGCCGGGGTTGATCGAGGCGACGCCGGCCGAGGTGTGGCGGCGCAGGAAATGCTTCATCGACACGGTCTCGCCGGCCCGGAACAACGGCCGGTCGAACACGGTGTGGACCATCGAGTCCTGTGCGCCGTAGGACGACAGGTTGAAGTCATAGGGCGCGATGCCGTTGTTCCACGTGGTCAGGGTGAAGCTCATGTCGCTGTCGGTGCGGGCGCTGACCATCAGCGGATTGCTGCCGTAGTCGCCGCAACGCTCCGAGCCGTAGCCCGGCTCGGGCAGCTTGCCCGCCTCGATGGTGGCGATGCCGCCCTTGCCAGTCTCGCCGGTCCACAGCACCTGCCCGGTGCAGAAGTCGCTGACGGCGATCTCGGCGCCCTTCACCGGCTGGGAGTCGTGCAGCCGGGTGACCCACACCGCCGAACCCTCGCGGCCCTGCTTGAAATGTACCGCCATGTCGGTGACCAGCGCGGCCGTCGCCACATGGCGGACCTTGCCCTTGGCCATCAGCGCCTCGCCGAGGATCGGGCTGGCCAGTTCGACCACGTAGAAACCGGGATTCTTCAGCGGGATGCCGACGACCTCGAACGCCTTGGCGCCCTCCGGCTTGGGCAGGCGGAAGGCCATGGCCTTGACGCCCTCCCCGCCGGCGCCGGCGAAAACCGAGGTATCGCCGGTCTTCTCCTCCCATTTCCCCTGGGCGCCCTCGCCGACGTAGTCACCGCGCGATTCCATGCCGGTCTTCACCCGGCGCAGCCATTCGGCGATCTGGGCGTCATTCTCGCTCATGCGCGCGGCGTTGCCGGCCATCGCCGGCGTCACCGACGCCTTGCCGGCCACCAGCGGCTCGATGTTGCGCACGGTCACCGGCAGGACGCCGCCCTCATGGGCCTCGATGATGCCGAACTCGCCGTTGAACTTGGCGAGCGGCGGGAAACTGTCGACCCGCATGTCGAGCGGAAAGCGCTCGCCGTTCTCCAGCCTGCGGCCGGCGTCGTCGGCCATGCCGGCAGGCATGGTCACCTTGAGGACGGCGCGCTCGGGAAATGGCCCCTTGAACTCGACGGTCTGCAGCGTGGCCTCGCGGGTCGCCGCGTCCGGCTTGAACACCTTGCCGCCCGGGCCGGCCATGGTGACCGCCAGCGCCTTGTCGCGCGGCACGGGCGACGAGAAGCTCACCCGGATCGGCCGCATGGGCAGGCAGCCGGCCTGGGCGTTGACCCGCTCGCACTCGGCGCGCGCCGTAAAGGTCGGGCGCACCTGGAAGGCCAGACGCTGCTCGGCGGGCGTGGTCATGCCGGCCGGCGTGGCGATGCCCTTGCCCCAGACCAACTCAACCTTCGTCGCCGGCGGCAGGCGGCGCTGGCACCTGGCAAGGGTGATCTGCGCCTCTGCCTTTTCCGTCATCGTCCGGTCACGGATGCGCAGGTCGGTCCACTCGGCGTCCTTCCACAGGAGCGAGTAGTAGGCATAGCCGATGCGCCGCTGCTCCTTCAGCATGGCGGCCCGCTCGGCGCCGCGCAGCACCTTCAACGGGATGCGCTCGCCGATGCCATCGACGGCGCAGTAGGCGTTGGTCTCCACCGAGGCCGGATCGGCCGGTGCGTCGAGCGCCAGCACGAACACCTGGTCCTCGTCGATCTGCTGGAAGCCTTCATAGGGCTGCGCCGCGCGGATAGACGGACCGCCGGTGTCGAACGAAAACTCGCGGACGCCGGAAACGCCGGCGCCGTCCAGTCCCTTCAGCTCGGGCTTGACGGTGAACTTGCAGACCACGCCGCCGGGCAGATCCTCGTCGAAGTCGTAGACCCAGTTGCGCTGGTCGGCCCAGCGGCCCTTGCCCTTGGCCGGACAGCTCACGGCGAAGGGATCGGGCAAGCGCGGATCGCCCAGCGCGACCATGTTGGCCGAGAACCGGACCGCGACCTGGCGCACGTCCTTCACGGTTCCCGTCGGCGAGAAGACCTGGACCGACGCCGCCTGCGCCGCCGTCGCCCCGAGCGCGACCAGCATCGCCGCCAGCAACAACCGCCTCACGCCGGAGAGTCGCACCATGGTCCCGCCTCCACGAAATTCCGCAAGGCCACGGCCCATGCGCAGGGCCACCCCGCCGGAGCGCGATTGTACCCGCCCCGCCCGGTTAACTTCCACTGCTCAAATGACAAACGCTGATGACGGACGCGTGAAGCAGGCGGCTGCGCGGTCGCCGCCTGCCTCGTGCAGGCGCTTCAGCCGGCCGGCGCCCAGCCGGCGTGGAAGCCGAACGGCACGCGGGCCGGAATGATGATCCGGGCCACCGGCGGCGCGGTGAAGTTCAGCGCGTCGATCACCATGCATTCGCTGCGCTGCCTGTTCTCGTCCCAGACGAACAGCACCACGTAGCCGTCGTCCTCGGCGGTGCCGCCGTCGCGCTTGCAGAACACGCCTTCGCCGCCCCAGCGCCCGTCGCCCAGCGCATGGACCTGCACCTCGCCGGTGGCATCGTCATATTTGAGCGCGGCATTGAACAGGGCGTCATGCTCGAGGTCGAAGCGCGCCGCGTAGGTGTAGCGGGTCTTGCGACCGCACAGATCGTCGTTGATGCGGGTGAAATCGCAGTGATGCTTCGTGTCGAGGCACCGCTCGGCCGCGGCGCCGGTCTTCATGTTCAGCCGCCATTCGTAGAGCTGACCGAGCTGGTCCGTCATGTCCACGTGATTGCCAGCGTTCTCGGTGGCGCGGGACACGTCGGTGCGCAGCGAGCGGCTGCCCTGGACGATCACCTCGTCGCCCTCCTCCCAGGCATTGGAGACGTGGAAAACCATGGAGGTATCGACGTCGAACCACTTCACGTCCTTGTCCGTGCCCATGCGCGGCACGACGCCGAGACGCGAGCCGTTCTCCGGCTCCCAATCCAGCATCAGCCCGCCGGACATGGCGCGGCCGAAATCGAAGGTGATCGGCATGTCCAGAAATACGGTGTAGTGCTCGGTGATGGCGCAGTCGTGCATCATCACGCCCTTGGGGATCGTGATTGGCGCGGTATGGACGATCTCGCCTTCCGGGCTTACGACGCTGTGGGTCAGGAAGGGCGGAATGGGCGAGTAGCCGAAGGTGACCATCTCGCCGGTGACCGCATCCACCTTGGGATGGGCGGTGAACGGATGGCGCAGCTTGCCGCCAAAGGTGTGCTCGCCTTCCGTGTCCAGGCCGGGCAACGACATGCGGTGCGGCGGCGCGGCTTCCATCAGCGCGTAGAGGGTCTTGTTGTGATAGACCATGGCCGTGTTGGCGGTGTTCTTCATCAGGCCTTCGGCCGGCGGCGCGACGCCCTTGACGAAGTCGCCCATCGACGCCATGCCCTTCCAGATCCAGGTGCCCTTGGCCCGCTCCTTGCGCAGGCCCTCGGTGTCGACGAAGCGGTTGCGGTAGGTCGCCCGTCCGTTGTCGAACTGGACGGAATGGATCATGCCGTCGCCGTCGAAGATGTGATAGGTCGCCGGATCGGGCACATAGACCGGATTCGGACCGATGCGGAGGAAGTGGCCGTTCAGGTCGGCCGGGATCTCGCCGATCACCTCGACGCACTCGGCGGTGGTCTCGTCGCTCACCGGCGCGTAGTTGCCGCTCAGGAAGGGATTGAAGACTTCGGGGGCCTTGGCTTGCGTCGACATGCTCGCACCTCTCGAATGAATGGGCCTGGCGGCCGGAAAATCCAGCCCGCATGCTACTGATCTTACCTCCCGGTAACAATTGAAAAGCAGCACTGCTGGGGAAATTCCAGCGCGTATCGCGCGGGATCGATTGGCGGTATGTTACCCGCCGGTTTCACCTGGGGAGGGAATGATGACTGAGACGAGCGCCGAACTGCAGTTCCTGGTCTGGAGCGTGCTGCTGACTTTCGTACTGATCCTGGTGCCGGCGACCCAGTCGGTGCTGGTCAACGGCCTGAAGGTGATGGCCGGCCCGCGCGACAGCGTGCCGGAGCCGGGCGTGGTCAACAAGCGCCTGCGCCGGCTGGCCGCCAACATGATCGAGAACATGGTGCTGTTCACCCCGCTGGTGCTCGCGGCGGGCGTGGCCGGCATCTCGAACCAGTGGACCGTGCTGGGCTGCCAGCTGTTCCTGGGCGGCCGCATCGTCCACGCCCTGGTCTACGCCTTCGGCGTGCCGTGGATCCGCCCGGTGTTCTGGGGAGTCGCCACGGCCGGCATGGGCATGATCGCCTGGCAGCTACTCGCATAGCCACGTCGCCGCCTGACATTGCACCGGCCTGCCTGCTTCGGTAGGCTCGGGGATGAGGGGGCCGCGATGTGGCGAGGCATTGCCAACCAGCTGCTCGGCATGCTGGCGACGATCATCTGGTATTCTAGCCGGCGCGAGCGGGTGCAGCTGTCCGCCTGGCGGGCCATCCGCGCGTGCTATCCATGCTGTCTGCGCTTTATCGCCTCGGTGTCCGCAAGCGTCTGCGCAAGGACTGGCGCGGCTCCATGCTCAACCGGATGCTGAGCGTGTTCACCCGCATCGATCCGGACTTTGTGCTGCATATGGAAATGCGCGGCGTCTGGCTGCTGACCGAGGCGCATCGCAGGCATGGCGGCGTGCTGGTCTGTACCGGCCATTTCGGCCTCACCCTGGCATCGCACAAGGGGCTGCTCGACCTGGGCCTCGAGCCCGTGTTCATCGTATCGGGCGAACGCGGCGCCCGCGACGTGTCCGGCTGGAACTGGGGCACGTCGCGCCCCATCGACCTGCTGGACGCCGACCGCCCCGACGTGCTGATCCAGGCCGCGCGGCGGCTGCGCGACGGCGCGGTGGTGATCGGCTATGTGGACTTTGACCCGCTCGCCCAGGGCCTGCCCAGCGGCCTGGCATCCATGGCGATTTCGCCCAACGCCTTTTCCTGGGCGCAGCTCAACCGCGTCCCGCTGCTGTTCATGTCGTCCGAGCCGCGTGAGGACGGCCGCATCGTGCTGGAGTTCTCCCAGCCGAGTCAGACCCTGCTCGACAGCCCCCGGAGCGCGCTCGCCTGCGCCGCCGAGTTCAGCGATTTCATGACATTGCGCACCGGCCGCAGCCATGTGGTGATGCGGCCCAAGGAAGCGTCCCGAGCGCTTTAGCGGGATGAGATAGAGTTTCAGAGAAAAGTATGTAATCTATTAATTTAATTGTCATCCCCGCCTTGAGCGGGGACCCATATCGATATCAGCCACGCCATGTCCGAAAAACAATACTACGTCTATATTGTCACCAACAAAACGCGCGGCACGCTTTACACCGGCGTGACATCAGACCTCACCAGACGCATCGCCCAGCACAAGAGCAAGATGCTCCCCGGTTTCACCGCGACCCACGGCCTCGACAAGCTGGTCTACTACGAAGTGTTCGGCGACGTCACCGAGGCCATCCGCCGCGAGAAGCGGCTGAAGCGCTGGAATCGTGCCTGGAAGATCGAGGCCATCGAGGCTGGCAATCCCTATTGGAAGGACCTGTTCCTCGAGTGGTTCTAGGGCGTGGACGTCATCGACATGGTTCCCCGCTCGCGCTTCGCTTGGCGGGGATGACAACTCATTTCATTAATACCCCTACTCCGCCGCAGCCTTGGGCTCCGGCTCCTGCCAGGTCAGGATCGGCGTGCGCGCCGCCCGCGTTTCGTCCAGCCTGCCGACCGGGGCGAACCTTGGCGCCGCCGCGAACCGCTCGGTATCGCCCGCCTTCGCCGCCAGCGCCAGCGAGCGCATGGCGCCGATGAAGTCGTCGAGGCTTTCCTTGCTCTCGGTCTCGGTCGGCTCGACCAGCATGGCGCCGTGCACCACCAGCGGGAAATACATAGTCATCGGGTGATAGCCCTCGTCGATCAGCGCCTTGGCGAAGTCGAGGGTGGACACACCGGTGTCCTTGAGGAACCGGTCGTCGAACAGCGCCTCGTGCATGCACGGCCCGTCGAAGGACGGCGTCATCACATCCTTGAGGCTCTCGCGGATGTAGTTGGCGTTGAGCACCGCGTCCTCGGCGACCTGCCGCAGGCCGTCGCCGCCGTGGCTGAGCATGTAGGTGAGCGCGCGCACGAACATGCCCATCTGGCCGTGGAACGCGGTCATGCGGCCCACCTGGGCGTGCGGCACGTCCTCGACCAGGCGCAGTTCCTGCCCCTCGCGCACCACATAGGCCGGCGGGATGAACGGCATCAACGCCTCCGAGAACACCACCGGCCCGGCGCCGGGACCGCCGCCGCCATGGGGCGTCGAGAAGGTCTTATGCAGGTTGATGTGCATGGCGTCGATGCCCAGGTCGCCCGGACGCACCTTGCCGACGATGGCGTTGAAGTTGGCGCCGTCGCAGTAGAAGAACGCACCCGCGGCATGAACTTTCTCGGCTATCTCGATGATATCGCTCTCGAACAGCCCGCAGGTATTCGGGTTGGTCAGCATCAGCGCGGCGACGTCCGGACCCAGCTTGGCGACCATGGCGTTGACATCGACCCGCCCGGCCGGCGTCGCCGGGATGGAATCGACCGTATAGCCGCACAGCGCCGCCGTGGCCGGATTGGTGCCATGGGCGGATTCGGGCACGAGGATGCGGCTGCGTGCGTCGCCGCGCGCCTCCAGCGCTGCGCGGATCACCATCAGGCCGCATAGTTCGCCATGGGCGCCGGCCTTGGGCGACAACGCCACGCCGGGCATGCCGGTGAGCGTGGTCAGCCAGTAGGCAAGCTGCTCCATCACCTCGAGCGCGCCCTGCACGGTCGAGACCGGCTGCAGCGGATGGATGTCGGCGAAACCGGCAAGGCCCGCCACCTTCTCGTTGAGGCGCGGGTTGTGCTTCATGGTGCACGAGCCCAACGGGAACAGACCCATGTCGATGGCGTAGTTCTTCCGGCTCAGGCGGGTGTAGTGGCGCACCGCCTGCGGCTCGGAAAGACCCGGCAAGCCGATGGGTTTGTTGCGGTTCAGCCCGCCGAGGCGGTCGGCCTGCAGCTCCGCTTCCGGCAGGTCGACGCCGGTGCGGCCCCAGCCGTCCAGCTCGAACAGCAGCTTCTCGTCGAGCGCCAGCGCCCTGTTGCCGGTCCAGGTGGCGCCGGCCGTCTCTCCCGTGCTGACCGAAGGCCCGGTCGGGCGTCCCTGCCGGTTCATTGCAGCACCTCCGTCAGCGCCGCGGCCAGCGCGGCGATGTCCTCGTCCGTATTGGTCTCGGTGACCGCGAGCACGATCAGGTCGTCGAGCTCGTCGTGGAAGCGCGACACCGGCACGCCGCCCAGCACCTTGCGCTGGGCCAGCAGCTCGACCACCTGCGCGGCGGGGCGCGGCACCCGGATGGTGAACTCATTGAAGAAAGTCTCGTTCAGCACCTCCACACCGGGGACGCGCGCCAGCGTGTCTGCCGTTTTGATCGCCTTGGCGTGGTTCAACCGGGCCAGGCGGCGCAGCCCCTCCTCGCCCAGCAACGTCATGTGGATCGTGAAGGCCAGCGAGCAAAGCCCTGAATTGGTGCAGATATTGCTCGTCGCCTTCTCGCGGCGGATATGCTGCTCGCGGGTCGACAGGGTGAGCACGAAGCCGCGCCGGCCCTCCGAATCCACCGTCTCGCCGCACAGCCGCCCCGGCATCTGCCGGACATATTTCTGGCGGGTGGCGAACAGGCCCAGATACGGCCCGCCGAAGTTCAGGCTGTTGCCGATGGACTGGCCCTCGCCGACGACGATGTCGGCGCCCATCTCGCCCGGCGATTTGATCGCCCCCAGCGAGACCGCCTCCGTCACCACCACGATCAGCAGCGCACCGGCTTCATGCACCGCCGCCGCAAGATCCGTCAAATCATTGATCTGGCCGAAGAAATCCGGGTTCTGGACGACCACGCAGGAGGTCGCCTCGTCGATCAGGCCGATCAGGTCCTCGCCGCCCTGCGGCGCCGGGGCGCGGCGGACGATGGTCTCCTCCTCCGGCGTGAACCGGGTCACCGTGTCGACCACGTCGGCATAGTGCGGGTGCAGGTTGCCCGACAGGATGACCTTGCGGCGCTTGGTGACCCGCTGGGCCATCAGCACCGCCTCGCCGCAGCCGGTCGAGCCGTCATACATGGAAGCATTGGCCACATCCATGCCGGTGAGCCGCGCCACCTGGGTCTGGAACTCGAACAGGTACTGCAAGGTGCCCTGGCTGATCTCGGGCTGGTAGGGCGTGTAGGCGGTGAGGAACTCGCCGCGCTGCATCAGGTGCTGGACGCTGGCCGGCACGTGATGCCGGTAGGCCCCTGCCCCGACGAAGAACGGCACGCTGCCGGCCGAGACGTTCCGGGCGGCGAGCGCCTCCATGTGGCGCTGCACTTCCAGCTCGCCCTGTTGGCGCGGCAGGTCGAGCGGGCCGTCGAGCCGGGCCGCCTGCGGCACATCGCGGAACAGATCGTCGACGGCGCCGACGCCCATGCTGGCCAGCATGTCGCGCCGGTCGGCGTCGCTCAGCGGCAGGTAGCGCATTCAGTGGATCCTTTTCTTCCTGGAGGCGCGCACGCGGGCATTGCCCGACACGGTGCCGTTGGGCGTGCTGGACGGGCCGGAGAAGCGGAAGCCGCCCTCGCGCCGCCAGACCCGGCGGGACAGGTCCAGCATGGGACGGCGCAGGGTCCGCCAGTCGGCGGGCTCGCCGGCCGGGGGCGTGTGGATGACGATGCGGTCGGAGCGGTTCCAGCCCATTCAGTCGAGCCCGTCCACGAACGCCTGATATTCGGCCTCGGTCATCAGTTTCTCGACCTCGGAAGGATCGGCCAGCTTCACCTTGAAGATCCAGCCGTCGCCCGTCGGCGAGGTGTTGACCAGCGCCGGGTCGCCGTCGAGGCCCGCATTGCCCTCGACCACCTCGCCGCTGACCGGCGAATAGATCTCGCTGGCGGCCTTGACGGATTCGATCACCCCGGCCTCGCCGCCCGCGGTCAGCGCCTTGCCGGCCTCGGGCACCTCGACGAAGACCACGTCGCCCAGCGCGTTCTGGGCATAGTCGGTGATGCCGACAACGCCGACCCCGCCTTCCAGCCGGATCCATTCGTGGTCTTTGGTGTAGCGGACGTCGCTCATGGATACGGCTCCTATTTCCAGCCTTTGGGAACGAAGGGTAAGGGCGCGATGCGCGCCGGATGCAGCTTGCCGCGAATGACCAGGCCGATGGCCGTGCCGTCATTGGCGTAATCGGGCGTGACATAGCCCATGGCGATGGGACCGCCCACGGTCGGCCCGAAGCCGCCCGAGGTGATCTCGCCGATCTCGTTGCTGGTCTCGTCGACGATCAGGGTATGCGCCCGCGCCGGCGCCTTGCCCTCGGGCCTGATGCCGACGCGGATCTTCCTCGGCCCGGTGAACAGCTGGTCGAGGATCGGCTCGGCGCCGATGAAGCCGCCTTCCATCTTGCGCCGCTTGCCGATGGTCCAGGTGAGCCCGGCCTCGACCGGCGTGGTGTTCTGGTCGATGTCCGAGCCGTAGAGGCACAGGCCCGCCTCGAGCCGCAGCGAATCCCGCGCGCCCAGGCCGGCCGGCATCACCTCGGGCTGGGCCAGCAGGTGCCGCGCCAGCGCCTCGGCCTGCGCGGCCGGCACCGAAATCTCGACACCGTCCTCGCCGGTATAGCCCGAGCGGCTGACCCAGCACGCGATGCCGCCGAGCGTCAACTCGCACGCGCCCATGAACGGCACGGTGCGGATGCCCGAATCCATCCGGCCGATGACGTCGATCGCCTTGGGCCCCTGCAGCGCGATCAGCGCCCGGTCGTCGAGCATGGCGACGGTGCCGGGCGGCATGTGCGCCTTCAGATGGGCGAAGTCGTCGGTCTTGCAGCCGGCGTTCACCACCACGAACAGGTCGGTCTCGCGGCGGGTGACCATCAGATCGTCCATGATGCCGCCGCGGGCGTTGGTGAACAGGGTGTAGCGCTGGCGGCCCACCTTCAGCGCCTCGATGTCGCCGGGCACCAGCCGCTCCAGCGCCTCGATGACGCCCGGGCCCTTCAGCAGCACCTGGCCCATGTGCGACACGTCGAACAGCGCCGCCGACGCGCGGCAGTGCAGGTGCTCGGCCATGATCCCGGCCTTGTAGCGAATCGGCATGTCATAGCCGGCAAAGCCGCCGAACTCGGCGCCGAGTTCCTGGTGCAGGGCATGTAGCGGGGTGGTGAGCAGCGTTTCCGGAGCGGACATCGGGTTCCTGACATGTGGGCGTGCCACCCGCGCCCGGCTGGACGAAGGCTGCCCCCTCTGTCTTCGGAACCTGAGAGATTTGCCCGGCTTCGGCCCGTAAATCGTGGGCCTGGCCGGCTTACTCCTTCGGTGAGCAGCACCGGCGAACCGATGCGTCTGCTTTCCAGAGTGCCTGTACCCGTGCGGTCCTTCTGCCTGAAAGTTTCCGGGGCGGTTGCTTCTTCGGCGCCGGCAAGGACCGGTCTCTCCCGCAAGGGCGTGAGGCGTAGGAGGAAGGTAGCAGGCGGGGGGTGGGAGTCAAGGCGGGGGTAGGGCCACAGATGCAGCTTACCTTCATGTCAGTTCGATCCGCACTTTCCCCGGTGATGGCCTCGCGCTAGGATCGGTAGAACACATTGCGGAATTTGTTTTGGGGAAAGACCGATGTTTCGTGCGCTGACCTTCGCACTCATTGCCTGCACCGCGCTGGCGGCAGCTCCCGAAGTCCTGGCTCAGCCCGCTCCGCCACCTGCACCCTGCGGCGAGGTGCCGGGAACACCCAGCAAGAAGCCAAAGCCATTGTGGAAGGCCACCCCGCTGATGTTTATCCTAAATCGGCTCGAGGCCAGGGGCGAAGCCGAGTTCCGGCTAGCGTGGTCGCCGCCCGCATCGCAATGCCTGGTAGAGACGCTCGACGTGGGCGGCGTCGCATTCAGCGCGGTGCACGCCACTTTCGTCGCCAAGGCAGGCGATGAACTGAACGACAGGCTGATGTACCGCTTCTCGGGCGGCGAAGGCGATGGCGCGCGCGATGTGTTGGTGTTGCTCGATCCCGTATCATCCGTATTCGCCGACGTGCACCTGATCTACGTCGCGGAAATGCGCGGCGGCTACATCTCGTTCTACGCCATGTTCAATGGACTGCCGACCTACGAGACGCTCAGGCAAACCGTGGCCGGCGTGCTCGACGGGAGTGCCAGGCCGCTGGCGGTGGTGCACTGGGAACCGGGCGCCAAGGAAGGCACCATCGACGCCTATGACAGCGACCGCCTGAAGAAGTAGCCTTCTATTTAGTAAAGCGTCCCCGAAACCTGCCGTAGGCGGCGGCGTGGGCCTTGCGGCAGGTGTTGCAGTGGCAGTGCATCACCGGACCCTCGATCCGATCAACCTTATAGGCGACCGCGCCGCCCAGGCAGCTTCCACCGAAACTAATGCCAAGGTTCCTATCGCTAGGGTCGCCGGTCGCTACTGGCCGGCGGCGTCCGTGTAAACCAGCCATTTTGTCGCGCCCGCGTTCCCGCCGTCAGCCGCCTTGCGCATCCACTTCCTAGCTTCCCGCATGTCCACCGCCACCCCCTGGCCAAGGGCGTACATGCCACCCAGATTGAACTGGGCCTCCGCATTTCCCATGCTGGCCGCGTCACGGAACAAGGAAAGCGCCCGTTGATCATCTTGCGGGACACCCAGCCCTTTCCTGTACATGAACCCAAGCCGGCTTTTTGCATGTGCGATCTGCACATTCATGGCTGATATGAACATTTCCAATGCTTCAGGCTTATTTTTCTTATTGCCCTTCTCTTTCTGAATTGATTTATTATTCTGGACGATTGACATTTCGTACCATTTCGCGGCGATTTGGTGTTTATCCTGATCAACCGCTTCAGTAAAATAATAATCTCCGAGAAACACTTGACAAAGAGCCTGTTGCGCGGCGGCACCTTTCTCAAAATTGCGCAAGGCTGACTTGGTGTCTTTCAAATCGAATAAATATACCTCTCCTATCTCACAATAATAATTTAATTCACCTATTTCCACAAGACCTTCCAACCTTGAAATCCGCTCCCTCGCATCCTTCTGTTTCAATATTTCGTTCGACTGAGCGAACGATAGCGCAGGGGACCCCAGAACGATGGTCAGAAAACCGACAATTTTAACAATAGCTTGGCGCGTCATCGACATCCCCATTGTCAATTTTGAATAGTCCGATGCTTCTCCAGTTTCAGGCGGCGCGTTAACCACTCCGCTCGTATCAAACGTCCGGCCCCCAGAATCCCGAACATTCGTCTTAAACCGCGACAAGCCTACAGTAACAGCACATGCGATGACGGGACTACGGCAAGAATGCACTCGCCGCGATGAGCTTGGGTTCCGGTGACGCTGCATTTAACTTCGCATCGGCATGAGTTGTCTTAGGTTCCGACAACACTCCCCTCAGCTCCTGTCACCACGCGCTCGGTCAATCCCGAGCCCATCCAACCTCGGTTACGATGACGCTGCACTTATTCCGCAGCCTCGACTGACAGCTTCCCCTGCCGCTTCGAACGCGGATTGCGAATGACGATTTCCACGTCGCGCCCAAGGGCGGTCAGCAGGCGCAGCAGTCGCTCCATTGAATAATCGCGGAAATTGCCCCGCAGCAACCGCGACACGTCGGGTTGGGAGAGGCCCAGCAGTTCAGCGGCCTGAGCCTGGGTGAGCCGGCGCTGGCGGATGATCCCGTCGATGCGCCGGACAAGATCGGCCTTCAGCAGATGCGTATCCGCATCCGGCAGGCCGAGATCGGCGAACACGTTGCCACTGCCACGCTCGATCCTCACGTCGTCACCCAATCACAGTTCGCATAGGCGCACTCTCGAGCACATGGTCTTTCCACCATATCATGGAAATGAAAAATGCAGACTCGTCCCACAGCCCGCCAACCACGCCACCCGGTCTCCTCAAGCTGGATCAATGCTGTACAGCTCGATATGTGCAATGTTTGCGTCGTGGGGCCGGATCGAGGAGGCATCGCGCTGGTCAACCGAAGACAGTTGCTGATCAGGCCCGGAGGAGCGGCGTGGGCAGCCACGGGCGTCTATCTAGCGCGGCGCGGCCCAACACATGACGATGCGGCTCGGCCCATCAGGGCGCCCAGGGCGTCACCCCGGCCCCGACCTTGAAACGCGCACTGATCGCAGGGAGCGTCTACTTCGGCGTTTTGTTCGCTCTCGGCTTCGCGCTGGGCACGATCCGGGTGATCGTGGTGGCGCCGCGGGTCGGCGAGTTGGCCGCCACCATGGCGGAGGTGCCGGTGATGCTGCTGGCGTCGTGGCTTGCCTGCCGCCGGATTGTCCGCCGGTGGTCGATGCCCTACAGGTTGTCGAGCCGCGCGGTGATGTGCGCGTGGTTCCTCGGGCTGCTGCTGGCCGCCGAACTGTTGCTCGGCCTGACGCTGTTCGGCCGGACAGCCGCCGAACAGTGGGCGGCGCTGACGAGCCCGGCGGGACTGCTCGGGCTTGCGTCCCAGCTGGCCGCCGCGCTCATGCCGCTGACCTTCGGGTACACGAAGCGACCATAAGTACGTCTCCTCGGAGCGCTGTCGCCCAACTCCTGGTTCCGGCAACACTCCCCTCAACACCTGACGCGCTTGCCGCCACGCTCATGCGAGGCTGTAATGGGGCCGGGCCCGCGACATCCCCCGATGACGCCCGACGGAGCAAGATGTGATAGCCAGAAAACTCAGGCGGGCCGCGCGTGCCGTGGCGCGGCGCGGCGCGCGGGCTTCGAGGTTTGCCGCAGCACCGTCGACAGCCGGGCGGATCTGCGGCTTGTCCGCCAGCTCGCGGTCCACCGGGGTTACGGCGACACTGCACTTAAATTGCCCCTACGGCAGATCGCGCGCGGCCTAGAGCAGCGGGGCCGGCATCTGCTACAAGGCGGTATAGGCGCCGCCGGAGCGGATCAGTCCGGGCATGGCGGCGCCGCAAGACAGGCCCAACAACCTTCGAGGCGCCGATGCCGATCGCCGTCCGCATGCTGACACTGGAGGACGAGCGACTGTTCGCCTCGGCCGCGCCGGACCTGTTCGACGATCCCATCGATCCGGCGGCGACGCGGGAGTTCCTCGCCGATCCGCGCCACTACATGGCGGCGGCGATCGAGGGCGGCGTCATGGTCGGCTTCGCGTCGGCGGTGCGCCATGCCCATCCGGACAAGAAACGGCCCCAGTTCTGGGTCAACGAGCTCGCGGTCATCGAAAGCCACCAGCGGCGCGGCCTGGCCCGGGCGATGATGGCGCTGTTGGCCCAGTCGGCGCGGGAAGCGGGCTGCTTCGAGATGTGGGTGGGCACGGAGGTGTCGAACACGGCGGCGCGGCGCACCTACGAGTCGGCGGGCGCGACGGAGGACGACGAGCCTTTCGTGTCCTATGTGTGGGACCTGGACGAGGTTTGACGCTCCCTCACCGGCGCCGCGAGCGTCACGGCCGGCCGCGTCACTCCGGCGCCGCGTCGAAGGCGTCGCGGATGTCGTCGGCGCTGGCGCGGAACGCGGCCAGCAAGTCCGGGTCGAACTTGCCGGGGTGCAGGCGGTCGCTGCCGTCACCGTGCACGATCATGCCCATCACCGTATCGTGGGGCAGCGCCGGACGGTAAGGCCGCGCCTCACGCAGCGCGTGGTAGACGTCGCAGATGCCGACGATACGGGCCTCGCGGGGGATGTCCTCACCCGACAGGCCATAGGGATAGCCCGAGCCGTCCCAACATTCGTGGTGATAGAGAATGACGTTGGCGACGATCTTCAGCGTGTCATTGCTCGACTGCCGAAGGATGTTGAAGCCTAGGATGGTGTGCTGGCGCATCACCTGCCATTCCTGGTCGTCGAGCGCCCCGGGCTTGTTGATGATGGCGTCGGGGATCACGACCTTGCCGATGTCGTGCAGGCCGGCGGCCATTTCCAGGATCGATGACGCGCCCGGGCCAAGGCCGAGCCCGGCGCACAGCACCCTGGTGACCCTGCCCACGCCGCGGTCGTGATACCTCAAGGTCCGCGACCGCATCTCTTCGACGGCGATCAGGCAGTTCTCGACATGGGAGACGACGTCATGCATCGGGGTGCCCTGCTTCAGGCAAATCGGCCAAATAATATCATGATATACGAAATGACTCCGAAACGCGAGATCGTTGCGAACAGGCAACATTGGCAGCCTTGAGGGAACGCCGACGCTTGGCGGGCGGCCCGGCAGTGTGCAACGCTTCCGGCATCGTCCATCCATCGGGAGGCCAACCAATGAACTGGGACGCTGTATCCGCGCTGTCGAGCGTCGCGGGTGTCGTCGCCGTCGTCATCTCGCTGCTCTATGTGGCGCGGCAGCTGCGCCAGAGCGCGCACTTCACCCGCGCCACCAGCCAGCAAGCCCTGATCGACAAGACCACCGAGCATAACCGCTGGATCTGCGAGGATCCGCGGCGCATCGAAGTCCTGCGCAGGGCGGCGGGCGGCTTCCACGACCTGACACCGAACGAACAGCATCTGGTCTACACCGTGTTCTCCGCCTACCTGACCGGGCTGGAGAACGCCATCTACTTCCGCCAGGCGGGCGTGTGTCCGGACGCGGTGTACGCCATGCAGGAGCGCACGGCGATGCTGATCCTGCGCACCAAGGGCGGCAAGGAGTTCTGGGAAAGCGGCCAGTTCCTGATCGGCGACGACGTCCGCCGCAAGATCGAGGAGTTGCTGAAGCGGAAGGAGGACGGCATGCCGCCGCTGCACATGGTGATGCCGTGGCTGGGCACGGCGCCGGTGCCCATCGGATGAGGCGGCCTTCTGCTAGCCGCGATACCGGAACAACCCTTCCTGGGCCACGGACGCGACCAGCAGGCCGTCGCGGGTATAGACGCTGCCGCGGTTGAAACCGCGGGCGCCGGAGGCGCTGGGGCTGTCCATGTCATAGAGCAGCCAGTCGTCCATGGTGAAGGGATGATGGAACCACATGGCGTGGTCGAGGCTGGCCGACTGCAGCTTGCCCGACAGCCAGGAGATGCCGTGGGGCCGGAAGCAGGTGTCGAGCAGGCTCATGTCCGAGGCATAGGCCAGCATGCACTGGTTGAGCGGCAGATTGTCGCCCACCGGGTTGCGCGCCTTGAACCAGATCTGCTGGTAGGGCGGTGAGGCCACCGGATCGATGAAGTCGTGGCGGTTCACCGGGCGCATCTCGATGGGGCGCGGCCGGGCGAAATGCTTGGCGATGGACTCGGGCACCCGGTCGATCACCGCCAGCCGCAGTTCCTCGTCGGTCGGCAGGCTTTCGGGCGGCGGGA
>CAMBYA010000009.1 GCA_945872035.1 Rhizobium sp. Q54 | reverse complement strand
CCCGGGCCAACCGCCTCATGAATAAGACAGGCTAGAGTATCGGGCGAAGCCCTTTGGACAGGACTTCGCCTTACGATCCTCTGGGTCCCGGCTTTCGCCGGGATGACAATCAGATGGGATCAAGCATTCTTCCGCATCCCCGCGTCCATCCCCGCCAGCCAGCCGAACACCATGCCCGGGCCCAGCGTGCCGCCGCCCCCGCCATAGGTCATCCCCATCGGCGACGCCATGACGTTGCCGGCGGCATAGAGCCCGGGGATCGGCTTCTTGTCCAGGTCGAGTACCCGGGCGACCGTATCGGTCTTCGGGCCGCCCTTGGTGCCGATGGCGCCGCTCTTGACCTCGACGGCATAGTAAGGGCCGCCCTCGATGGGGCCGAGCGTGGCTTCCGGCTTGCCCTTGTTCCAGGGATCGCCCCACCAGCGATCGTACCAGCTTTCGCCGCGCCGGAAGTCCGGATCCGAGCCCTTGGCCACGTTGGCGTTCCAGCGCTCGACGGTGGCGCCGAGCGCGCCTTCGGGAATCCCCAGCTTTGCCGCCAGCTCGTCCAGCGTCTCGCCCGAGGTGATCCAGTCCGGCGCGCGTCCACCGACCGGGGTCGAGCCGCGGCCCTGTGCAAAGCCCCACTTGTCGTAGAAGTTCTGGTTGAACAGCACCCAGGCCGGCCGGTTGACGTAGGAGCAGCTGGTCGAATCCTGCTCGTGGAACGCCGCGCCGAAGGCGTTGTAGTTGGCCGCCTCGTTGGTGAAGCGCTTGCCCTGACTGTTGACCATGATCGAGCCGGGCAAAGTGCGCTCGGAGGTGAACAGGGCCTTGCCCGCCGAGTTGACCGGTCCCTCGACCACCGGCATCCACCACGCCTCGCGCATGTTGCCGAGCGAGGCGCCGACCTTCATGGCCATCTTCAGCCCGTCGCCGGTGTTGGTCGGCACCGCCACGCTGGTGTCGAGAGGGCCGCGCAGGAACGCGGTCTTGAAGTCCTCGTTCCAGTCGAAGCCGCCGGTCGCGAGCACCACATTGCGGGTCGACACCTCGAAGCGGCCGTCCGGCCCTTCCAGTATCAGGCCGGCGACGCCGCCGTCCTTCATCACCAGCTCGACCGCGCGGCAGTTCACCTGGGGTTCGATGCCGCGGTCGAGGCAGCCGCGCAGCAGCCGGGCGATCAGCGCCTGGCCCAGGCCGCGCTCGTCGTTCTCCTTGCGGCTTTTCTTCACGTCCTCGGGCAGGTCCTGCGGGATCGCCTGGCACAGCGTGGTCTCGCCCACGGTCACGTGCATGTTGGGCCAATAGGGCGAGATGGTGACCTTGTCGCGCCAGTCGCCCAGCTCGTAGAACGAGAACGGCGGACACTCGAGTGTGCGGCCGCCGCCCGGCTTGCCGCCGGGCTGTTCCGGGTGATAGTCGGGGAAATCGGGCACGCACTGGAACTTCACCGGCGATGCGCCCTCGATGAACTCGACCATCTTCGGGCCAGCGGCGACGAACGCCTCGGCCATCTCGCGTTCGATCAGGCCGTTGGACATCGACATCAGATAGGTGACGGCGTCATCGAAGCTGTCGGCCTTGCCAAGTTCGGCCATCTGCCGGTTGTTGGGCACCCAGACCTGGCCGCCCGACCACGCGGAGGTGCCGCCGACCTTGTCCCATTTCTCGAAGATCGCGACCCGCGCGCCCTGTTCATGGGCGGCGATGGCCGCCGTAAAGCCCGCCGCGCCCGTGCCGAGCACGACAACATCATAGTCCTTCATGGTCCGTCCCCATTTCCGACTCGTGGAGGACGTAGTCTGGACAGGCGAACGGGCTTTTACAAGACGCTCGTCATAAAACGCGGCTGCGCGGCCGGAAGCCCAGGGACATGAGACTCGCGGCAACCGCCGCGCCCGCCAGGATCAGGTAGGACACCGCATAGGTACCGGTGCCCTCGCGCAGCCAGCCGAACACCACGGGACCCGCCGCCGCCAGCACATAGCCGCCGGTCAGGCTCATGGCCGACAGGCGGCGCAGCGCATCGGGCCGGTCCTCGTAATCCACCGGCAGCATCAGCGACAGCGGGAACATGGCGCCGGTCGAAAGCCCGACGCACACCATCCAGGCCCAGGGCGCGGCAAGCGGCGCGACCGCGAGGCCGGCGCAACCGATGGCGCCCAGTGCCACCGAACCGACGAGCAGCGTGCGGCGGTCGCCGGCGTGGCGGGCGAACCAGGTCAAAGCAAGGGAAGCCGCCATGCCGGCCACGGACAGGACCAGCAGCAGGCCGCCGGTCTCGCCGCTCGACCAGCCGGCCTCGGCGTAGGTCGGCGGAATCCAGGTCAGCGTGGTGTAGAACAGGGCCGATGAGAGGGCGGAAAACAGGGTGATGCGCCACGCCGTCATGCTGCGCATGGGAAACCCGAACCGAGGCCCGGTCCCGTCGCCAGATCCCTTGGGCACACCGACCACGACAACCCACAAAGCCGCGCCGGCAAAGGCCGGCGCCGCCCACCAGGCGAGCGCCACCGACCACGACGCTGAAAGGCCGGGCGTCAGCACCGCCGCGAGGCCGGCGCCGGCCGTCATGGCGCAGGCCTGTATCGCCATCACCAGGGCGGCGGACTCGCCGAACCGGCGCTTGGCGATCTCGGGCAGCAGGGTCTGGGCGGCGGCGATGCCGATGCCGCACAGGGCCGAGGACAGGTAGATGAAGGCCGGCGCCTCCACCAGGCGCGCGAGCGTGCCCACGCCGACCAGCAGCACCGCGGCCAGAACGAGGCGCTCGCTGCCCTGGCGCGCCGCCAGCAATGCGGCGAAGGCGGGCACGACACCCATCAGCAACACGGGAATGGTAGTGATGAGGCCGGCGGCCGCGTGGCTCAGGCCAAGGGCTGCACGGATCGTATCCAGGAGCGGTGGCACGGAACTGATCGCCGGCCGGAGATTGGCCGACACCGTCACCATCGCGATCATCAGCAGCAGCGTTCCGCCGAACCGGCGCATGCCCAATCACCCCATTGCTGGGGCGATAGCTAATCCATCCATCCGGACACCGATATGGAAAACTGGAGCGCTAACCCCGGACGGCCGGCGCCGCGTCGCCACCGACGAAATAGATGATCAGCGCGAGCGCCGTCACCAGCGCGAAGAGGAAGAACAGCGCCATCCAGCGCCGGCCGCTGGTTCGCTCGTACAGCTTGCCGCCGCGCGCCTCCTGACCGGTAAGAACGGGCGGGTCTTCCGGGTGAAGATTGAGGTTTTCCGGATCCTGGTTCATGCGGCGTAAACGACGCATCGCACGGCTTGGTTCCTGCCTCATGAATTCAGCGACATCCATCCCTCGTCCGGCTCGAAGCGCGGGCCGTGGCGGCGGACCATCTCCATCAGCTTGCGGACGATGTCCTCGACTCCCTGGGTGCGGGCGTAATGCATCGGTCCGCCGGTGAACGGCGCGAAGCCGGCGCCGAAGATCATGGCGGCGTCGATGGTGTTTTCCTCGGCGACCACGCCCTCGCGCAGGCAGGCGACACAGGCGTTGAGCATGGGCAGGATCAGCCGGTCCGCTGAATCGGCCGGCGGAACCCCGGCCCGGCCCTTGCGCGGCATGCCGCCCTTCCAGCTGTAGAAGCCCTTGCCGGTCTTCATGCCGAGGTCGCCGCGCGCCACCCTCTCGCGCAGGCTCTCGAGGCCCGGCGCCGGCGGCGCCGCCTGCTTGCGGGCCAGCAGGTCGGCCACGGCGAGGCAGATGTCCAGACCGACCCGGTCGGCGAGTTCGACCGGACCCATCGGCATGCCGAACGCCTCGGCCGCCGCGTCGATGGTCGGCCCGGAAACGCCTTCGGCCAGCATGGCGAGGGCCTCGGCCATGTAGGGCATCAGCGCCCGGTTTACGAGGAAACCGGGCTCGCTGGCGACCGGCGCGGGCAGCTTGTCGATCTGCCGCACGAAGGCGCGGGCGCGGCTGAAGGTGACGTCGAAGATGTCCTCGTGGGCGACGACTTCCACCAGTTCCATGCGCGGCACCGGGTTGAAGAAGTGCAGGCCCACCAAACGGCCCGGATTGCGCAGGTCCTCGGCCAGGTCCCGCAGCGGGATGCTGGAGGTGTTGGTGGCCAGCAAGGCGGACGGCTTCATGCGCGGCTCGATGCTCTCGTACAGCGCCTTCTTCAGCTCCAGCCGCTCGGGCACCGCCTCGATCACCAGATCGGCCTTGCCGATGCCGTGGCTGTGCGGATCGGGGATCAGCCGGTCGAGCGCGTCACGGATCTGGATGTCGTTGAGGTGCCGCCTGGCGAAGAGTTCGGCGGCGCGGCGCATGGCGGCACCGATCGCCTCGGGCTTCTGGTCCGACAGGGTGACGCGCAGGCCCTTCAGGGCACACCACGCGGCGATGTCGCCGCCCATGGCGCCAGCGCCGACGACGTGGACATGGGTCATCGGCTTGCCGGACTCACCCATCCTGCGCAGGGTCTCGCGCGGGTGGAACACCCGGATCAGGTTCTGTGCCGCGCGGCTCCCCAGCAAGGCGGCGAAGCTCCTGATCTCCTCATTGCGCATGGCGCCGGGGCGGTCGGCGAACTTCTCCCACAGGTCGATCAGCGCATGGGGCGCCGGGAAGTGGTCTTGCCGCGCACGCTTGCGCGCCTGCGCCCGCATACGGTTGGCGAGAAAGCCGCGCAGCGCCGGAAGCCGCTCGACCTTCGCGCGCAGCGTCGGCTGCGGCCGCTTGATGCGGCCAGCGACAGCATCGCGGACGGCGGCGGCGACGTGCCGCTCCTGTGTCAGGACGTCCACCAGCCCGATCGCCCTGGCGCGCGCGGCATGCACGGTCTTGCCGGTCAGCATCGTGGTCATGGCCTCGACCGGCGGGATCAGCCCCACCGAACGCACCGTGCCGCCGAGGCCGGGGTGGAGGCCGAGCAGCACCTCCGGGAAGCCGAATGTGGCGCCGTCGACGGCGATGCGGGTGCGGCAGGCCAGCGCCAGCTCCAGACCGCCGCCCAGGCAGTGCCCGTGAACCACGGCGACAGTCGGGATGGCGAGTTCGGATATGGCCTCCAGTACCATGTGACCCTGCAGCAACTGGCGTTCCGCCTCGTTGGAATCGATCTGGCCGGCGAACCGGCTGACGTCGGCGCCGGCGCAGAACCCGGCGCGCTTGGCCGAGCGGATGACGATCCCGGCGGGACTGTCCGGCAGCAGGCGGCGCAGGACGTCCGCCAGTTCGTTCAGCACCTCCTCGTCGATGGTGTTGACCGACGCGCCCATCTTGTCGAACAGCAGCCAGGCGACGCCATGCGCGTCTCGGCCGTAGCGCCAATGGCGCAGCATGTGGCTCGATCCCATGTCGAGGCCCAGCTCGAGTTCGCGAGGCTCCAGCGCCGCAAGCACGGTCTTCGATAGCGGGCGCATGGTCAGATCCTCTCGATCATCATGGCGCCGCCCTGCCCGCCGCCGATGCATTCGGTGGCGATGCCGCGGTGCAGGTCCATCCGGTGCAGCGCGTTTACAAGGTGCAGCACGATCCGGTTGCCGCTGGCGCCGACGGGATGGCCAAGGCTGATGGCGCCGCCGTCGGGATTGAGCCGGTCGCGCTCGATCCGGCCCAGCCTGCCGTCGAGGCCGAGCACCGTCTCGCAGTAGTCGGCGTCGTTCCACGCCGCGAGGCACGCCAGCACCTGGGCGGCGAACGCCTCGTTCAGCTCCCACAGGTCGATGTCGGCCATGCCCATGCCGTGGCGCTTCATGATCTCGGTTGCGCACAGCGTCGGGCCCAGGCCCATGATCGACGGGTCGAGCGCCGACCAGTGGCTGTCGATGATGACCGCGCGCGGCTTCAGCCTGTGCTTCTCCAGCGCCTCTTCGGACGCCAGGATCACCCAGGACGCGCCGTCGGTGATCTGCGAGGAGTTGCCCGCCGTGACCTTTCCATAAGGTGGCTCGAAAACCGCCTTCAACGTCGCCAGCGTCTCGGACGTGCTGTCGGGCCGGACGCCATCGTCGGCCAAGAATGCGGCACCGTCGCGCGCCATGGCAGGCTCGATTTCGCCGTCCAGCCAGCCGCTGCCCTGGGCGAGCGCCAGCCGCCGATGGCTTTCGGAGGCGTAGGCGTCGGAGGCGTCACGCGAGACCTGGAACAGGTGGGCGATGATTTCGGCGGTCTGGCCCATGTTGAGCTCGACGACCGGATCGGTGAGGCCGCGCTCCAGACCGATCACCGGCTTCATGAACCAGGGCCGGAACCCGGCCAACGCCTTCAGCCGCGCGCCAGGGCCTCGCGCCGACCTCAGGCTGCCGAACCAGGCCGCCGCATCGCGCCGGAACACCAACGGCGCATGACTGAGCGATTCTGCGCCGCCGGCAAGGATCAGGTCCGCCTGTCCGGCCTGGATACTGCGGAACGCGGTGTCGATGGACTGCATGCCCGAACCGCAGTTGATCTGCATGGTGTAGGCGACCATCGACGCGCCCATGCCGAGCCGGAGCGCCGCGACCCGGGCCGGGTTCATCTCGTCGGCAATGACGTTGACGCAGCCCAGAATCACCCTGTCGAAGCCATCGCGCGGGATATCCTGCCGGTCGAGCAGCGGCCGCCCGCACTGCACGGCGAGGTCGACGGGCGTGAACGGCCCGGGCTTGCCGCGCACCTTCAGGAACGGCGTTCGCGCACCATCGACGATGTAAACCGGCCGGCCTCTCGAGCCTCCCTGCGCCGCCAGAAACTCCGCGGATTCCTCGATGATGCCCCTCCCTGCAACTTGAATGCCGGTGCCCGCCGGCGACAACGACGCCGCACCGCCCTTGTTCCGGGCGCGGCAGGCGTCCATATGAGGCAAGAAGTAGGGGCAAGTGTGGCCGTATTCGGGGGGAACCTGTGGCGGCCTCAAGACGTTTCATCGATCTCATGCCGGGGCCCACACCGGTTTCGGACAGCAGGGGAACTGCCGTGACAGCCCAGCCACCGACGGCATCAGCCAAACTGCCGCTCATTCACCCGCCGCGCGACAGCGTGCGCGAGGCGTATGCGCGCGTGCGGGGGACTTCCATCGCGCTAGCCGCACCGCTGGCACCCGAGGACCAGGTAATCCAGAGCATGCCGGACACCAGCCCGACAAAATGGCACCTGGCGCATACGACCTGGTTCTTCGAGACCTTCCTGCTGAAGCCGAACCTGCCTGGCTACCGGCCGCTGAACGACGCCTATGACCACTTGTTCAATTCGTACTACCAGCAGATCGGATCGCCTTTCCCTCGTCCCCAACGCGGCCTGTTGTCGCGTCCCACCGTCGGCGAGGTGCTGGACTACCGGGCCTATGTGGACACCGCCATGGGATTGCTGCTGGAGCAACCCGGCGCATCGCTCGTCCCGCTGGTCGAGTTGGGTCTCAACCACGAGCAGCAGCACCAGGAACTGCTGGTCACCGACATCAAGCACGTGCTGTCGCTCAACCCGCTCGACCCTTCGCCCTATGGGGTGCGAAGGCACGGCGGCGGCGACGCTCCTGCCCTTGCCTGGCAACCGTTCCCGGGTGGCCTGCGCGAGATCGGCCACGATGGGGAGGGCTTCTGCTTCGACAACGAAGGACCGCGCCACCGCCATCACCTGGAGCCGTTCGCGCTGGCGTCGCGGCCGGTGACCAACGGCGAATACCTGGCGTTCATGGAAGCGGGCGGCTACCGCGACCCCGCGCTGTGGCTGGCCGAAGGCTGGACCATCGTCGGCGAACGGGGCTGGCGCGCGCCGCTGTACTGGGAAGAGCGCGACGGCATCTGGACGCGCTACACGCTGCACGGCCGCGAGCCGGTCGATCCGGCCGAGCCCGTCTGCCACGTGAGCTATTATGAAGCCGCCGCCTATGCGTCATGGGCCGGCCATCGGCTGCCGACCGAAGCGGAATGGGAGACCGCGGGCCGCGGGCTCCCGTTGGATGGCAACTGGCTCGACCTGTCCTGCCTGGAGCCCCGCGCCTGCCGGGAAACTCGCGGGATGTTCGGTGACGTCTGGGAATGGACCATGAGCGCCTACGCGCCCTATCCGCGCTACCGACCGGCCGAGGGCGCCATCGGCGAGTACAATGGCAAGTTCATGAGCAACCAGATGGTGCTGCGCGGCGGCAGCTGCGCGACACCGCCCGGGCATGTTCGGGCCACCTACCGCAATTTCTTCCCTCCCGACGCCCGCTGGCAGTTCTCTGGAATCAGGCTGGCAAAGGACGACTGACCATGGACAAGACCGCTTTGGAAGCCTCTGCTCCCGAGCAGGCCGACCGGTCGTCGCCTTGCGGCGGTCCCGCGTTCCTGCTGGATCGCCATCCGCCGAAGGACGACTTCGCCGCCGACGTGCTGGAAGGGCTGTCGAAGCCGCAGAAGCAGATTCTGCCAAAATATTTCTATGACGCGCGCGGCTCGGACCTGTTCGAGCGCATCTGCCGCACGCCGGAATACTACGTCACCCGCACCGAGCTTAAACTGCTGTCGGACATCGGCCCCGATATCGCCGACATCGCCGGAAGCAACGTGACGGTGATCGAGTTCGGCAGCGGCTCGGACGCCAAGATCAGGCGGCTGCTCGACGCGCTGCCCAGCCCATGCGCCTACGTGGCCATCGACATCAGCCGCGCCGCGCTCGAGCCCGCCATCGAGGACCTTTCCCGCGACTACACGGACCTGACGGTGGGCGGGATCGTCGCCGATTTCAGCGCACCGATAGAACTGCCGCCCGAGGCTCGGTGCGGCGGCAAGAAACTGGCATTCTTCCCTGGCTCGACGATCGGCAACATGGAGCGCGGACGCGCGCGTCTGTTCCTTGCCGACGTGCGCGCCATGCTCGCGCCGGGCGACGGCTTCCTCGTCGGCGTCGATCTGCGCAAGGGCCGCGACATCCTTGACCCCGCCTACAATGACGACGAAGGCGTCACCGCCGAGTTCAACCTGAACGTATTGCGGCGGATCAACCGCGAACTCGGCGGCACCATCGACCTGAATAAATTCCGCCACCTGGCGTTCTACAACGAGGCGGACGGCCGCATCGAGATGCACTTGCGCTCCACCGCCGACCAGCGGTTCGAAGTGGCGGGCGAGCAGATCGCCATGGCCCGCGACGAGACGATCCATACCGAGAACTCCTACAAATATTCGGTGCCGGAGTTCGTCCTCGCCGCCGAGAGCGTCGGCTTCCGCGTGCTGCGGACCTGGAAGGACCGGAAGTCGCTGTTCAGCATCCACTACCTGGCCGCGATTTAGGAACAAAGCCGTCCCCTCGCGGTTGATCGGCTGGATCACCGGGAGGAAGCAGCCATGGTCGACCAGTCCGGCACGAAACCCGCAAGCGCAACGCCGAACAGCGCGCGTCACGATGCGGCAACGGCCCCTCCTTGAGGGGCCGTTGCTATCCTGCGTCAGTTCCGCGGCTAGGGCTTGACGGGCTCGACCACGCCGCAGGCGATGCGGCCGCCGGAATTGCCCGATGGATCGGTCTTGTAATCGTCGGGACCGGCATGAACCACTAAGGACGAGCCGTCCTGGTCGAACAAACCGTCAGGCCCTGCCGAGTTCAGCGACACGCCGGTAAGGAAAAGGTTCACGTTCACCGCACCTGATGCCGGCACATCGACGTTCGGCAGGTCGCCGGCATGGTGCCCGGAGTCGGACAGGATGCCATGCTTGGATTTGCCGGGGTTGAAATGGCCGCCAGCGCTTGCGAAATCGCCGGTGCAGACGCCCTTTTCGTGGATATGGAAGCCATGCGGGCCAGGCGGCAGGCTCGTGAAGTTGCCGCTCATGGCAATGCCTGACTCACCGGCTGTCAGCTTCAGGGTGCCGACGATCTTGCCGCCCTGGTCCTTGAGGACGACGGTGCCTGCCGCCGACGCGGCCGCGTCCTGCTCGATGCCGGGCGCAATCTTGTGCGCCGCATGATCCTCCGCCCCGGCCGGCCCGGCGACCGCCATGATCACGCCCGTGATGCCGGCGATGCTCTTCCAGTTGTTCATATCGCTTCTCCTACGTTCGCGGCCCGGTCGGCGCCGCTGCTTGTACATCAGTCTTCAGTCGGCCTAGCGCCAGTCTTGCGCTTGTCGGTTTCCGTGGGATGCTTATCGTCGGCGGGCATGACCCGCTCGATCACGCGGACGATCACCAGGATGAAGAGCGCCAGCACCGTCGCCAGCACTGCCACGGCATAATACCCGATCCCGCGGGCCAGTCCCACCGCGCCGGTCAGCCACAGCGATGCGCCAGTGGTCAGGCCGGCGACGCGGGTCCCCGAGGTGATGATCGTGCCCGCGGCAAGAAACGCGACGCCCGCTGTCACCGCCTCGATCACCGTGAGCAGGTCCACCGGTGCGTCCCGGCCAGGTTCTGGGTTCTGTAGAACACCTCGAGCGCGATGATCATGAAGCTGCTTGCGGCCAATGCGACCAGCATGTGGATACGCAGACGCGCAGGCCGTAGCGGGCCTGAGGGCGGGACCCGCCGCGGCGGAGTAATCACCTGCCGGGACGATGAAACAGCTGCATGAAGCTGACTGCCAGCAGCGATCCGCCGGCGCCGGCCATGCCGCCGATGACGAAGCCGGGCAGGTTTGAGTGCATCAGATAGAAGGTCATTGCAATGAGAACGATGCCGACGATCGCGAGCATCAAATACAATAGCTTCACCAACCTAGTCATCGCCCTGCGCTGGCCAGGCAACAAGGTCAGCGTTACAGGCGCAGGAGACGCAGGTTCGTCCATGGCAAGGCTCCGTGGCTGACTTCGTCTGAGCGTCAGACTATAGACCAGTCAATTTGCTGGCCGGAAGCCCGAAGGTCGAACATGCTGGGGCGTGCCGCCTATGCCGGGTCCATGACGATCACCCGGTTACGGTCGGCGGCCTTGGCCACATAAAGCGCCGCGTCGGTCACATTGCTGACGATCTTCAGATGCCGGCATGCGTCGGAGACGAAGTCCCGGGCGTCGGGATACTTCGCCAGCGTTTCTGCGCCCGTCCTTGGCGCCGGCTTCCTGGACCGGTTCCAAGGAAGAGAAAAGTCTCCGCCGCCTGCGAAACTCGTCGTGGCCGGCGACCGCCTGCGCTACCGTCTTGCGGACGAGGGTCCATGAGAGGGGAGCGCGCATGGCTGAGGGCAGATGGCGGGTCAAACCGATCGAGCATCTGGGCAACCAGAGCGGCGAAAGCAGCCTCAAGCGCAGCCTCGGCCCCATCCATCTGACCCTGATCGGCGTCGGCTCCATCGTCGGCACCGGCATCTTCGTGCTGACCGGTATCGGCGCCGAGCGGGCCGGGCCGGGACTGATCCTGTCCTTCGTCATTGCCGGCTTCGTCTGCGCCATGGCCGCGCTGGCATTCGCCGAGCTGGCGTCGATGATCCCCGTAGCGGGCAGCGCCTATACCTACACCTACGCGACCCTGGGCGAGTTGGCGGCATGGATCGTCGGCTGGTGCCTGATCCTGGAATACGCCATCGCGGCGAGCGCCGTCGCCGTCGGCTGGTCGGGCTACGTGACCGGCTGGATGAACGACGCCGGCTTGCATATCCCGCTGGTATTGAGCAGCGGCTGGTTCGACGGTGGCATCCTCAACCTGCCGGCGATGTTCATCGCCTGCGTCGTCACGCTGCTGCTGGTGGTCGGCACCCGCGAGAGCGCCACGGTAAACGCGGTGCTGGTGGTCGTGAAGCTGGCCGCGCTGACCCTGTTCGTCGTCATCGCCGCGCCGCATGTGCAGATGGAGAACTACACGCCGTTTCGTCCCTATGGCTGGACCGGCGTGCTGTCGGCCGCGAGCCTGATCTTCTTCGCCTATCTGGGCTTCGACGCGATCTCGACCGCCGGGGAGGAGACCCGCAATCCCAGGCGCGACCTGCCGCTGGGCATCCTCGGCTCGCTGCTGGTATGCACGCTGATCTACATGATCGTAGCCGCCGTCTCGGTAGGCGCTCTGCCGTTCGAGACGGTGATGCACAGCGACGAGCCGCTGGCCTTCCTGGTCCGCGCGCTGGGTCACGGCACCGCCGGCGACCTGATCGCGGCGGGCGCCATCATCACCTTGCCGACAGTGATCATGGTGATGATCTACGGCCAGACCCGCATCTTCTTCGCCATGGCGCGCGACGGGCTGCTGCCGCCCGTGTTCGCGCGGGTCCACGGCAAGCGGGGCACGCCGCATGTTGTGACCCTGGTGACCGGCGCGGTCATCACCGTGATGGCGGGCGTCTTCCCCATCGAGGACATCACCGAGCTGTCTAACGCGGGCACCCTGCTCGCCTTTATCGTGGTGTCGATGGCGGTGCTGATCCTGCGCGGCACCCAGCCGGACCGGCCGCGGCCATTCCGTTGCCCGGCCCCGCTGCTGGTCTGTGGGCTGGCGATTCTCGGCTGCCTGGTGCTGTTCGCCAACCTGGCGGCAACCACCATCATACGCTTCGGCGTCTGGGTGGTGATCGGGCTGGTCGTCTACTACCTGTACAGCGGCCGCCGCAGCCCGATGCGCAAGCCGCCGGCGCCCACGATCACGCCCTGATCGTGCCTACGTCCTGATGTCGCGGTCGCGGGTTTCAGGCAGGAAGAACAGCACCACCAGGAAGCCGACGACCACCACGCCGGTCATGTACCAGAGCCCGGAATAGACGTCGCCGGTCGATACGATGATGTACTGAGACACGAACGGCAGCAGTCCGCCGAACCAGCCCGTGCCGAAATGGTACGGCACCGACAGCGAGGTATAGCGCACCTTGGCCGGGAACAGCTCGGTCAGGATCGCCGCCACCGGCCCGTAGGCGATGGCCGACAGGAAGATCAGCGCCAGCACGATGGCGATCACCACCGGGTAATTGGTCCGCGCCGAATCGGCGTTCGACGGATAGCCCGCGGCGGTGATGGCGACCAGCAGCGCCTGTTCGTCGAAGCCCTCGATGTTGACGCCGCCGAAGCTGATCACCACGTCCTTGCCCGGCTCTCCGGGCGTCCTTTCATAGCTGATGCCACGCTTGGCGAGGAAAGCCATGGCGCGAGCGCACTCGGCGGTCTGCTTTTCGGCGAAAGCGTCATAGGGGCAATCGGTCGAGGCGACGGTCACCGGCGCCAGCTTCATGGCCTCGGCCATGGCCGGATTGGCGGCGCCCGCCAGCGCGTGGAACAGCGGAAACACCAGGAGTACGGCAAGGCCGTAACCGGCCAGCAGCACCTTCTTGCGGCCCACCTTGTCGGACACCCAGCCCATCAGGACCATCAGCGGCATGCCGAGGGCGACCGATACGGCCATGATGATTTCGGCATGGCTCGCGTCGAGGCGCATGGTGTCGCGCAGGAAATACAACACGGAGAACTGGGCGGTATACCAGATCACGGTATGGCCGGCGGCCACGCCGAACAGGGCGATCAGCACGAGGCGCGTCTGCGGCCACGACGAGAACGCGTCCTTCAGCGGATGCTTGGAGGTTTTTCCCTGCGCCTTCATCTCGGCGTAGACGGGGCTCTCCGACAGCTTCAGCCGGATGTAGAGCGAGATGCTCAGGATCACCAGCGAGAAGGCGAACGGGATGCGCCAGCCCCAAGCCTCGAACTCCTCCTTCGACACCATGCCCTTGCAGATCAGCACCACCAGGATCGACAGCAGGAAGCCGGCGCCCGCCGACATCTGGATGAAGCTGGTGTAGAGGCCCCGCTTGCCGTGCGGGGCATGCTCGGCGACGTAGATCGCCGCGCCGCCATATTCGCCGCCCAGCGCCAGGCCCTGGAGCAGGCGCATTGCGACCAGCAGGATCGGCGCCCAGATACCGATGGTGGCATAGTCAGGGATCAGGGCGATGGCGAAGGTCGCCAGTCCCATCATGGTGATGGTGACGAGGAAGGTGTATTTGCGGCCGATCAGGTCGCCGAGATGGCCGAATACGATGCCGCCGAGCGGCCGGACCAGGAAGCCGGCGCCGAACACGGCCAGCGATTTCAGGAAGGCGGCGGTGCCGCTTTCACCCGGAAAGAAGTGCTGCGCCAGGAGCGCGGCCAGCGTGCCGTAGATGAAGAAGTCGTACCACTCGAAGACCGTGCCCAGGGTCGAGGCGGTGATGACGAGCCGGTTACGCTTGCCGAGAGATTCCGCTGAAGACGACATCGGGCGATCCTGCCTTGGGTGGACGATATGGCCGGATCACGAACCCCGCGCGGCGCCTCTGGCGCCTACTTCCCCCGCCAGGATGCGTGACATCCGAACGCGGCGGTTTCCCTGCCCCGGTCCAACCCTCATACAGGCATGAACCTTCCGTCACAAGGGGTTGGACAATCGGCGGCCACTCAGTCCCTGCCGCCCATCTTGTGGGCCTTGACCGTGATCAGGTCCATCAGCGCCAGCATGACGCCGGACAGCACGAAGGTCAGGTGCACGATTACCAGCCACATCAGTTCTTCCTTCGGCACATTGCTGACATTCATGAACTGCTTGAGCAGCTGGATGCCGGAGATGGCGACGATGGAGGCGATCAGCTTCAGCTTCAGTCCGCTGAAGTCGACCTTGCCCATCCAGGCGGGCTTGTCTTCGTGGTTGTCGACATGAATCTTCGAAACGAAGTTCTCGTAACCCGAGAAGATCACGATCAGCAGCAGGTTGCCGGCCAGCGACATGTCGATCAGGGTCAGGATGCCAAGGATCGCATCCGATTCCTTCATGTCCATGATTCGGGGCGCCAGATGGATGAGCTCCTGGACGAACTTCACCAGCAGCAGCATCAGCGACAGGGCCAGACCAATATAGAATGGCGCCATCAGCCAGCGGCTGGCGAACATGCCCCTTTCGAGAAATCGCTCCATCGACTGCCTCATCCACGCTCCGGAAAAGTTGAGGACACCATTTGGGTCCCGCGGCAAAGGTATTGGTTTGCATGGCAAGATAAAGCGAATTTTTTACAGCAGAGCTTCCAGCCCGGTTAGCGGCATCACCACGACCGCGCCGCGCGGCATCGCCACCATGGTCTGCTCGTACTGGACCGTTGGCGCGGAAGGCTGGGCGAGCAGCGTCCATTGGTCCCGGCTCGAATCCATCGCCCAATCGGTACCCAGCGAGAGGAACGGCTCGATGGTGAACACGAGCCCGTCGGCGATGCGCAGCCGTTCCGCGCGGCCGTGACAACCGCCCTTCTCCTGCTTATCTGATATAAGCGCGCGGGTACCACAAGAGGGCGGGAAGGCCTTGGACGATTTGTCGAATACTACTCTGTTGCAGCCGGACGAACCGCCGGCGTTCGAGGTCGTCAACCCGGACGGCAAGAGCGCCGCCTTCCTGATCTGCGACCATGCCTCGAACCGCATTCCTCGCAAGCTCGGCACCCTGGGCCTGAGCGAGGCTGAGCGCGCCGACCACATCGCCTGGGATCCGGGCGCTGCCAACATGGCGCGCCGGCTCTCGGAACAGCTCGACGCGCCGCTGGTGCTGAGCGGCTATTCGCGGCTGGTGATCGACTGCAACCGGCCCCTGGACAGCACCCAGCTCACCGCGCCGGTCAGCGGCGGCGTGACCGTGCCGGGAAATTCTTCGGTTTCCACCGAGGACCGGGCCGCGCGGATCGCCGAGCTGCACCGGCCCTATCACGATACCATCGAGGCCATGCTGGAGGCGCGCGGCGGCCGTCCGACCCTGCTGCTGTCGATCCACAGCTTCACCCCGGAGCTGGACGACGGCCCGCGCCCGTGGCGCATCGCCATCGCCTATGGCAGCGACGACCGCCTGGCCCGCCTGCTGATCCCGGCGCTGCGCGAGGACGGCACGGTGGTGGGCGACAACCAGCCCTATTCGGTGGCTGCGTGGAGCGACTATTCAATTCCCGTCCACGGCGAGCGGCGCGGCATTCCCCATGTGCTGGTCGAGACCCGCCAGGACGGCATCCGCACGCCGGAGACGGCGGCGGCCTGGGCGGACAAGCTTGCGGACGCCTACCGGCGAACCGAGGCCGCAGCGCTGCGGCTCGGTTGACCAGGTCGGATCAGTCCTCGGAAACACCCGCCAGTTGATTGAATTCGTCGGATGGTACCGGCCGAATGCTCTGGATCTGTCTGAGTACCAGCTTGGTGGTCGTGGCGCCGCGCGGCGGAATCCGGATGGGATCGCCTTCCGGGCTGGTCAGTTCCTTCGCCACATTGGGCTGCAGGTCGCCTTCCACCTCCATATAGACGGTGACGACGGGCGGATCGCCCACCGCATGGTCCCAGACGAGGGACCACGTCGCTTCATCGGCTTCGACCCACCAATATCCGTCGTCGTCATCCGGATAGAAATGGCTCAGATGGAAGGTCCCGATGAAATAACCACGATAGATTTCGGTACCTGCGAGAGACGGCAGCATCCCAACACCAACCCTGAAAAGCCCAAGCCCGACGCGCCACGATGGCGGCGCACCATCATCGACGATCGCGGCGCGGATGTCATGCGCGGCCGTGCGAGATCTGGCTTGTCCGCCATGCGCTGCGGCTCAGTCGGCGCCTTGCGTCGGAACGCCATCCGGAAAACAGCATCGCTCGATCCGCTCGTTGGGATCGCGGGCCGCCGCCCAGATGACCGGCGCGACAACGAAGATCAATTCCAGCACCATGACGAGCAGGTCTATTTTCGCAGCTTCTCGCCCGGCGGCGTGGCGACGTAGCGGTCGAGCAGCCGGTGCATGTGGCGCAGGCGGGATTCCTGGTAGTTGCCCAGGGTCACGCCCTTTTCCAGCATGTGCATGCCCTTCTGCACGCGCGGCATGTTGGACACGTCCTGCTCGAAGATCGCCGAGATCTGGTCCAGTTCGGGAGCCTCGGTGAAGGACTGGTCCGGCCGCAGGGTTTTCAGCGGCGCGGGGTCGGGGCGCGGCCCCTCGTCCGGCACCGGATGCAGCAGCATCACATCCATGATCGAGCTGTTCGGGTCGTTGCCGTTGGGCCGGAAGCGGTAGACCAGCGGCAGGCTGAAATTGAACCAGGGGAAGAAGTTGGGGAACAGGAAGTACTCGATGTTGTCGAGGATCTCCGTGGTAGACAGCGCCGACAGGTCGGCGCCGAACCGATCCTCCAGGTCCTTCCGCAACGCCTGCACGTAGCGGCTGCGCGCGGTTTCGCCGGGCTTCAGCGGCAGCGCGCCGCCCCGTTCCTTCAGGCGCGGCGACTGCATCATGATGTTCGCCATCTCCTGCTCCGACAGCGACGGCAGGTGCGGGCTGGTGACGCCCGGCTGGGTGTAGAGGCGGCTGATGCGGTCGCCGTAGAGATCGTACTGGGTATTGGCGTCGCCGGTGACCGGCATGGCCTGCGAATGCGCTTCGACCACGTGATAGGATTCGATGAACGCCTCCTGCGCCACCTTCCAGTTGCACGGCATGATGCGCCGGACATTGGCCGTCATGTAGCGGCGCTCCAGCGGGAATGTGGAGAAGTGCTGCGGCAGCACGCCCAGCCACTCCTCGAGCGGCATGGCGTCCTTGTCCATGTTGATGAACACGAAACCGCCCCAGGTCGCCACCTTCACTTCGGGCAGGCTGTACTCGGCCTCGTCCACATGGGGGAAATCCCACTTGCAGGGAATTTCCTTCAGCGAACCGTCCAGGTTCCAGGTCCAGCCGTGGAACGGGCAGCGGAACTGGGTGACCGAGCCGTCTTCGGCGCGCAGCTGGGTGCCGCGGTGCAGGCAGGCGTTCTTGAACGCCTTGATGGTGTTGTCGTCCGAGCGGACGACGATGAACGACCAGCTGCCGATGTCGTAGACCACGTTGTCGCCGACCTCGGGGATTTCCTCCTCGCGGCACGCCATCTGCCAGACGCGGGACCACATCCGCTCCATTTCCAGGTTGTGGTAGTCCTGGCTGATGTAGCGGTCGACGGTCAGGTTTTCATCGCCCTGGTACGTCCACTCCTCGGAGTGGAACCATTCGGGCGGGTTGTCGCCGTCCCGGTCGA
>CAMBYA010000008.1 GCA_945872035.1 Rhizobium sp. Q54 | reverse complement strand
GCAGAAGGCCCTGTCAACGGGTGTGGCGGGCAAGGCCACGTCCTGGTCCAACGCCAAGACCGGCACCAGCGGCTCGATCACACCCCAGCCCAGGTTCAGCATGGGCGGCAAGAGCTGCCGCGAGTTCCAGCAGGTGGTCAACGCGGGCGGCAAGAAGTCCACCGGCTACGGCACCGCCTGCATGGCGCCGGACGGCACCTGGCTGATCGACGAGAACGGCTAAAGGCCGGTGATCACGGCCAAGCTGCAATTTCGTCGCGACGGTGAGGATGTCTGGCTGAGAGGCACCTATGACTTCCTGCAGCTACCATCCCCCGGCGACCGGGTCATTGTGACGGAGGATGGCGGGTTGAAGGGGAAAAACGGTGTCGTCGATACCTTCGAGGTGCTTTACGTGGAGCACTACGTCACCGCGGAACCAGATGGAGAACCTACGGTGATCATCGTGGTCGATTGGCTGAGCGGCGTCGCGGCCTGACGCGGCAGACAAAAAAAGGGGGCCGAAGCCCCCTTTTCCTTCGGATCGACCCCGAAAATTACTTCGCCAGCTCGAGCAGTTCCGAAGGCACCCAGCCGCGGTCGCCATTCGGCTCCTCGACTTCCCAGAACAGACCCTCCTTGTTGCCGGTCGGGTGCAGCACGATGCCCTCGCGCAGGCCGCGGACCGGGGCCGCGTCCTCGCGCGGCTCGGACAGCAGGGCGGTGCGCTCCAGCAGGCGCTGGGCCGGCAGCGGCGCCGCCATCTTGGCGTTGCCCGACAGGCCGCCCATCTGGGTCACCATGTTGCGGTAGGCCTTGATGTAGGCCAGCGTGATCACCTTGCCGATGTCGGTGTCGGCATAGCCGCCGCCCGCCGCCGCCAGCGCCAGGCCGAAGCCGCCCCAGCCGCCGCCGCCCAGACCGAACGACACGTCGGTCTTCTTGTAGGTGCCTTCGGCGATCAGCTCCTGCACGCCGGTGCGGGCGTTGGTCAGGGTGAGCAGCGCCTGCGCTTCCAGCTTCTTGCTCTTGATGCCGCCCAGCGCCGCGCCCCAGCCGCCGCCGATGGCGCCGCCGATGCCCGCGCCGATGGCGCTGCCGCCCGTGTTGCTGTCCTGGGTCACCAAATCGGGCAGGATGAAATAATCGGCGGCCTTCATCTGGCCCTTGCCGATGTCCGAGCCGCGCTGCAGCTCGTCCTCGCCCATCAGCTCGCGCTCTTCCTTCATCATCTGCATGCCCTGGCCGCGATCGACCAGCTGGAAGCAGCCCGACTTCATGACGATCAGCTTGATCACCGCCGCCGGGTTGCCCAGGTTGTACTGGCGCCACCACTCGTTCTGGCTGTCCTTGATCGCGACCGTGCCCAGCACCTGCGGGCACATGGGGATCTCGAGGTTCTCCTCGGGCGTCTTCTTGGCCAGGGCCGGACTACCGGCCATGACCACGGCCGCCGCCACGGCAAATGCAATCGCGCGCATGTTCAGGTACCCCCTCGAATGTTGGACCGGGTTGCCACCGGGTTATCATCGATCGGCGGCTCAGCAAACGAACAGGTAAATGCTCGCCTATTGGGTGTCAATCGCCACACCCCCGCCCCTTCCTCAAGTGTCCGGAATTCTGCCCAGGTCGGGGGACTGCGCGCGTTGTCCGGGCCGGTTTGACGACTGCTCCCGTTGGTGTACGATGCGGCTCTCTTTACTCCAGGTAGCAGCAGCAAAATCGATATGACTTCACCGAACGGCCTGATGACCGGCAAGCGCGGCCTCATCATGGGTGTGGCCAACAATCGCTCCATCGCCTGGGGCATTGCCCAGAGACTGCGCGAGCACGGCGCCGAGCTGGCCTTCACCTTCCAGGGCGAGGCGCTGGAAAAGCGCGTTCGGCCGCTGGCGGAGTCGGTGGGCAGCGCGCTGGTGCTGGAATGCGACGTCACCAGGCCCGAACAGCTCGACGCCACCTTCGCGGCGCTGGAGGAAGCCTGGGGCACCATCGATTTCGTCGTCCACGCCATCGCCTATTCGGACAAGGACCAGTTGAAGGGCCGTTACGTCGACACGACGGCCGAGAACTTCGCCATGACCATGAACATCTCGTGCTTCTCGTTCACCGCCGTCTGCCAGCGGGCCGAGAAGCTGATGCCGAACGGCGGCAGCCTGCTGACCCTGACCTATTACGGCGCCGAGAAGGTGCTGCCGCACTACAACGTGATGGGCGTCGCCAAGGCGGCGCTGGAGGCCAGCGTGCGGTACATGGCCAAGGACCTGGGCGAGAAGAACATCCGCGTCAACGCCATCTCGGCCGGGCCGATCAAGACCCTTGCCGCCTCGGGCATCGGCGACTTCCGCTACATCCTGAAGTGGAACGAATACCATTCGCCGCTGCGCCGGAACGTGACCATCGAGGAGGTGGGTGGCTCGGGCCTGTACCTGCTGTCGGACCTGTCGTCGGGCGTCACCGGCGAGATCCACTATGTGGACAACGGCTACAACATCATCGGCATGAAGGATGAATCCGCGCCCGACATCTTGATCGGCGGCGCGGCCCAGGAATAGCCCCATGTCGCACAACACCTTCGGCCATCTGTTCCGGGTGACCACCTGGGGCGAGAGCCACGGGCCGGCCATCGGCTGCGTGGTCGACGGCACGCCGCCGGGCCTGCCGATCGACGAGGCGTTCATCCAGCACTATCTGGACCAGCGCCGGCCGGGACAATCGCGCTTCACCACCCAGCGGCGCGAGCCCGACGAGGTGAAGATCCTGTCGGGCGTGTTCGAGGGCGTGACCACGGGCACGCCGATCCAGCTGATGATCGAGAACGTCGACCAGCGATCGAAGGACTATGGCGACATCGCCGCCAAATACCGGCCGGGCCACGCCGACTATAGCTACATCGCCAAGTACGGCATCCGCGACTACCGGGGCGGCGGCCGCTCGTCGGCGCGCGAGACCGCCTCCCGGGTGGCGGCGGGCGCGGTCGCGCGCAAGGTGCTCGGCGACGGCGTTGTCATCCGGGGCGCGCTGGTGCGCATCGGCGAGCACGCCATCGACCCGGCCAACTGGGACTGGAGCATCACCGGCGACAACCCGTTCTGGTCGCCCGACGCCAAGGCCGCCGCGCTGTGGGAAGACTATCTCGACGGCATCCGCAAGGCCGGCAGTTCGGTGGGCGCGGTGATCGAGGTGCATGCCTCGGGCGTACCGGCGGGCTGGGGCGCACCGCTCTATGCCAAGCTGGACGCCGACCTGGCCGGCGCCATGATGAGCATCAACGCGGTCAAGGGCGTCGAGATCGGCAGCGGCTTCGAGGCCGCCACCCTGACCGGCGAGGCCAATGCCGACGAAATGCGCGCCGGCAACGATGGCAATCCGCGCTTCCTGTCCAACAAGGCGGGCGGCATCCTGGGCGGCATTTCGACCGGCCAGGACGTCGTCGTACGTTTCGCGGTCAAGCCGACCTCCTCGATCCTGTCGCCGCGCCAGACCGTGACCGTGAACGGCGAGGAGACCGAGATCGTCACCAAGGGACGCCACGACCCGTGCGTGGGCATCCGCGCCGTGCCGGTGGGCGAGGCCATGATGGCCTGCGTGCTGGCCGATCACATGCTGCGCCACCGCGGCCAGGTCGGCTAGCTTTGCTGGCCAGAGCGCTTACTTCAGGTAGAGACTGGGCGTCAGGTACAGACTTGGCTTCATATAGAGTCGTGGCTTCGCTTCGGAAGGAATCCGCATGAACAAGGTTTGGGCGGCCGTGCTCGGCCTGGGGCTGATCGGCGTGGCCGCGGCGGCGATGGCCCGTAACATGGATCCCGAGGCGGTCAATCCGTCGACGTCGGACCTGATGAATCCGACCACCAAGCCGATCGACGAGGGTTTCCAGAACCCAATCCCGCCCGAGCAGCAGCGGCCGACCGTGTCGGACTGGGGCGGCCTGCGGCCCGACTACGGCCGCGAGGAAACCTACTATTTCTGCAGCCCGTGCCATTCCGACGCGCGGATCAAGGTCGCCCGCAAGACTCGCACCGACTGGTCGGCGACCATCGACAGGATTCTCGAGAAATACCCTTACGAACCGCTGGAGGCGCAGGAGCGCGAGGTGATCCTCGATTACCTGGCCAAGCAATATGGTCCAAACGTGCCGTGAACCGCATGGCCGGTCCCGAAGTTTTCCGGTACGATAAGGTTCGCCAAGGGGATATTCCGATGAAGACTTTGCTGATGGGCGCGGCACTGCTGGGACTGGTGGCCGGCACGGCGATGGCCCAGCCTGAAACGCAGTACCAGAGCCCGATCCCGGAGGAGCGCACCTTCCTGCGCAGCGACGACAAGTATGACGGCCTCACCCCGGGCGAGGGCCGCGAGAGCACCTTCTACACCTTCCAGAACTGCTTCAAGATCGGCTGGATCAAGCGCCAGAAGCTGACGCGTACCGAGTGGGATCTGGCGGTCGACCAGATGCTGAAGGACTGCAAGCAGGAACCGCTCGAAGCCGACGAGAAGGAAACCATCGTCGAATACCTGGCCACCAATTACGGCCGGCGCCGGTAGTCCCTCTCAACCCTTCCTGAACACGGCCGCCAGTTCCACGTGGGACGACCAAAGGAACTGGTCGATGGGCGTGACCCGTTCCAACCGGTAGCCGCCGTCGACCATGGAGCGCGCGTCGCGGGCGAAGGTGGCCGGGTTGCACGAGAACGCCGCCACCACCGGCACCTTTGACAAGGCCAGTGTCGCTGTCTGGTCGCGGGCTCCGGCGCGGGGCGGATCGATGACCGCGGCGTCGAACCGGGCCAGTTCCTTGACCGTCAGCGGCTCGCGGAACAGGTCGCGGCGTGCCAGCGTCACCGGGTGCAGGCCGCGTGCGTGGTTGAGGCCGCGGCGGCACGCCTCGACCATCTCGCCCGAGGATTCGAAGGCCGAGACCGCGGATTTTTCGGCGAGCACCGCGGTGAAGGTGCCGCAGCCGGCGAACAGGTCGGCCACGTGCCTGGCGCCCGCCACCGCATGGCGGGCCATGTCCATCATCCAGTCCTCGCTGTCCTTCGTCGCCTGCAGGAACGCGCCGGGCGGCAGCGGCATGCCAGCCCTGCCCAGCTGCACGGTCGGCGGTCGGCGGACGGCGACGGCTTCCAGCCCTTCCTTCGAGTCCCAGGTGATCCGCGCCAGATCCTGCGCCTCGGCGAAGGCGGCAAGGCTCTGCAATCCGCGCATGTTGGGCCGCCGCTCGCCCGCGATCAGCAGGTCGGTGCCCGTATCGGTCGCCGTCACGGTGAGGTGAAGCGTGTCCTTCACACCCAGCAGGACCGCCAGCAGGTCACGCAGCTTCGGCAGCAACGCCTCGAGGCGCGGCAGGATCACGGGACATTCGGTCACCCCGACCATGCGGTGGCTGCCGCGCTCCAGATAGCCCAGCAGAACCCTGTCTCCCGAGCGCCGCGCCGTCAGCCGCGTCCGCCGCCGCGCGCGGGCGGGGACGATCAGCGGCTCGGCCACCTCGACATCGCCGAGCCCGTGATAGGAGAGTGCGCGCGTCACCTGGTCGCGCTTGAACGCCGCGTAGGATGGGTCGTCGAGATGCTGCAGGGCGCAGCCGCCGCAGATGCCGAAATGCACGCAGGCGGGATCGATCCTCGCCGGACCCGGTTCGAGGACCTCCAGCAGCTCGGCGGAGACGCCCTCGCCCTTCTTCTCGCCCGGCAGGATGCGCACCAGATCGCCGGGCACCGTGAACGGCACGTAGAGCCGGTCGTCACCCGCCTCGGCGATGCCGTCGCCCTGGGCGCCGAGCGCCGTGATGCGGACGTCGATGGGAACGGTCATTGTCTCAGGCGGCGGCGAGCACGAAACGCTTGCGCCAGCGCCTCACCAGCAGCAGCACCATGAAGCCGAACTGGGCCATCGCCGCGCACAGGGTGAACACCGGCGCCGCCGGGGCAAACGGATAGAACACGAACATCACGTCGTCGTCGAAGCCGGTGACGCCCGGCAGCACCAGGTACAGCAACCCGAGCATGATCAGGGTGACCAGGTTGGCGCGGGCCGGGTTGGGCGACAGCCAGAAGTAGAGGTTCAGGGCGATGTCCCGGGCCATGAACAGCAAGCCGCCGATGATCGCCGCCCACAGGGTGACGCCGCCCACCTTGCCGCCGCCGCCGAACACCAGCAGCAGCACCGCCAGAACGGCGGTGATCGCCAGCGACACCAGCCAGGTCGGCGTATAGGACGCGAATTCGCGCCAGCGCTGGGCCTCGTAGAGCCGGATCAGGCGGCGGAACATCACCGGATCCTTGTCGTCCCAGAACAGCGCGGCATAGGTCAGGCCGGCGGCGGTGACCGCGGCGATGGCCAACCGCTCGGCAATCTCGAAGCTGACGAAGCCGCCCGTCGGCGCATCCACCGACGGCGGGAAGCCGGCCATGAAGGCGCAAGTGAACAGGACGAAGGCGGGCCACGCCCATGGCCGGGTGCGGTAGGACAGCTCGCGCATCATCAGCCGGTGGGCGCCCAGCAGGGTCCAGCCCAGGAACGCGGCGATTCCGACGGTCGCCATGATGCTGGCGCCGACGGGAACGCCGTACCATTGCAGCAGCATGTCGCCGCGGCTTTCGCTGATCCAGCCGAGGTCGGCGCCCGGCACCATGCCGGCATATCTGAGCGCGGTATAGCCGACGGCGATGCCGATGATCTGGCTGACCAGGGTGCCGACCCTGGTGCGGTGGCCACGCAGGCGGACCGACTGCAGCCCCAGCAGGAACGACACGGTCTGCGCCATCAGCGCCGCGCCGATCAGGTAGAGCGTGCCGTGCACCAGCGAGATGACATCGTGGTCCTTGAGCAGGGCGAAAAAGCGCACGCCCAGGCAAATCAGCGCGCCGTACCAAGTGAACAGGGTCGCGCCGATCACCTTGCCCCAGGTGAGCTGCCAGGCCGTCAGAGTGGATAAACGCTGCCAGTCCCAGGTGTTCTCGGTGACTTCCGACGCCACCGCGTCGGCCGCCTGCCGCGTGCCCCACAGGATGGTGATGACAAAGAAGAAGCCGCCGGCCAGGTCGGCGACGAAGGAGTTCGAGCTCCACAGCATCAGCAATGCGCCCAGTACCAGCGGCATGGCGATCAGCCGGCGAATGGTCAGCTCGTGCCATACGTTGCGCAGCAGTTCCGGGTTCATTGGCGTGCCTCCAGCCCGTCGACGAACGACAGATAGGATTCCTGCAGCCGTTCCCTGTGCTGGGCGAAGGCGCTCACCGGCAGTCCGGCGGCAATCAACGCGGCGAGCGCGGCACGGCGGGGTTCGGCGTCGACGCCGCAGACGACGATGGCCGACATCTCGTCGGCGCTCTCGACCGTGATCCCGGCGATTGCCGCCAGCGACGCCTTCAGGTCCGGCACGGCCTGGGCCATTTCCACCCGGACGCGCATGGTCGGCGACGACGCCGAGGCGCCGAGCGGCGCGTGCTGCACCAGCCGGCCCTCGCGGATGAACAGCACCTCGGTGGCGTAGTCTTCAAGCTCGGACAGGATGTGCGACGACACCAGCAGGGTCATGCCCTGGTCGCGCAGCACCTTCAGCAGTTCGGAGAGGTCGTGCCTTGCTTCCGGATCGAGGCCGGAGGCCGGCTCGTCGAGGATCAGCACGGTCGGGTCGTGGATCATGGCCTGGGCGATGCCGAGGCGCTGGCGCAGGCCGCGCGAGAGGGTGCCGGACAGGGCGCCCATGCGGTCGGACAACTCGACGCGGGCCGCCGCGCGCGCTACCGCCGCGCCGACATTCTCGGGCGGCACGCCGCCGGCCATGGCCGCATGGCGCAGGCAGCGCTCCACCGTCAGGTCGCGGTAGACGCCGAAGAAGTCGGACAGGTAGCCGATGCGCTTGTGCACCTCGCGCGGATGCTCGGCGGTGTCGATGCCATCGATCGCGATGGTGCCCGAATAAGGCAGCTCCAGCGCCGCCAGGCAGCGCATCAGCGTGGTCTTGCCGGCGCCGTTGGGGCCGATCAGCGCGGCGATGGCGCCCTGGCCGATGGTGAAGCTGACGTCCGAGAGCGCCCGCAGGTTCGGGTATTCGTAGGAGACGGCGTTGGCGACGATCATTGGGTTTCCGGCCAGATTGAGCGGGCACAATATCAGGGTGCGCGGCGGGCCGCGATGAGGAACTCCTTGTTGCCCTCCGGCCCGGTGATCGGGCTTTCCGTCAGGCCAACGACGCTCCAGCCGGGCTCGGTGTCGAGCCACGCGCGAATTTCGGCGCAAACCGCCTCGTGCAATGCGGGATCCCGCACCACGCCCCCCTTGCCGACCTGTCCCTTGCCCACCTCGAACTGCGGCTTGATCAGCGCGATGAGGGTCGCGCCGGGCGCGGCCAGCGCCATGGGCGCGGGCAGCACGGTCCGCAGGCCGATGAAGCTGGCGTCGCAGACCACCGCGTCGACCGGCCCGGGGATTTCCGCCGCGGTGAGGTGCCGGGCGTTGGTCTTCTCCAGCACCACCACGCGCGGGTCCTGGCGCAGCGACCAGGCCAGCTGGCCGTGCCCCACGTCGACCGCATAGACTTTGGATGCACCGTAATGCAACGCCACGTCGGTGAAGCCGCCGGTGCTGGCGCCGACGTCGAGCACGATTTTTCCGGCAAGGTCGACGTCGAACTGTTTCAGCGCATGATCGAGCTTGAGGCCGCCGCGGCTGACCCAGGGATGGTCGCGCCCCTTCACTTCCAGCGGCGCGTCCTCGGCGATGGTCTGCCCCGGCTTCGAGATACGCTCGGTGCCGGTATAGACCGCGCCCGCCATGATCAGCGCCTGCGCCCGGCTGCGGCTCTCCACCAGGCCGCGGTCAACCAGCAGGACGTCTACACGGATTTTTGGCATGGAACTTCAATTTGGTTGTCATCCCGGCGAAAGCCGGGACCCAGCGATCATAGAGCTGCGTCCCTTCACCGTTCTGGGTCCCGGCTTTCGCCGGGATGACAACGAGGATGGAGAACTACGCGCTTTCTTGCCGGACCGACGCGGCGTCCATGCCCATGGCGCCGAGCGCCTTCTCGACGATCTGCTGGGCATTCAGGCCGGCCACGGCGTACATCACCTCGGGCTTGTCCTGGTCGATGAAGATATCCGGCAGCACCATGGTGCGGACCTTCAGGCCCTTGTCGAGCCGTCCGTCCTCGGCGAGGAAATGCAGCACATGGGCGCCGAAGCCGCCGATGGCGCCCTCCTCGATGGTCAGCAGCACCTCGTGCTCCTTCGCCAGCCGGCGGATCAGGTCGTGGTCGAGCGGCTTGGCGAAGCGGGCGTCGGCAACCGTGGTCGAGAACCCGCGCGCCGCCAGCATGTCGGCGGCCAGCAACGACTCCTGCAGGCGGGTGCCGAACGACAGGATCGCGACCGACGAGCCCTCGCGCATGACGCGGCCCTTGCCGATCTCGAGCGGCATCCCTCTTTGGGGCATCTCGATGCCGATGCCCTCGCCGCGCGGATATCGGAACGCCGACGGCCGGTCATCGATGGCGGCGGCGGTCGCCACCATGTGCATCAGGTCGGCCTCGTCGGCGGCGGCCATGACGACGAAGCCTGGCAGAGTCGCCAGATACGTCACGTCGAACGAGCCGGCGTGGGTCGGCCCGTCGGCGCCCACGAGGCCGGCGCGGTCGATGGCGAAGCGCACCGGCAGCGACTGGATCGCCACGTCGTGGACGACCTGGTCGTAGGCGCGCTGGAGGAAGGTGGAATAGATGGCGGCGAACGGCCGGTAGCCTTCCGAGGCGAGACCGGCGGCGAAGGTGACGCCGTGCTGTTCGGCGATGCCCACGTCGAAGCAGCGCTCGGGGAAGCGCTCGGCGAACAGGTCGAGGCCGGTGCCCGACGGCATGGCGGCGCTGATGGCGACGATCTTGTCGTCGACCTCGGCTTCCTTGATCAGCGCGTCGGCGAACACGCGGGTGTAGCTGGGCGCGTTGGCCTTGGCCTTGACCTGGGCGCCGGTCACGACGTCGAACTTGTTGACGCCGTGGTACTTGTCGGCGGCGGCCTCGGCGGGCGGATAGCCCTTGCCCTTCTGGGTCACCACATGAACCAGCACCGGGCCGTCGATCTCGTCGCGAACGTTCTTCAGCACCGGCAGCAGGTGGTCGACGTTGTGACCGTCGATCGGACCGATGTAATAGAACCCCAGTTCCTCGAACAGGGTGCCGCCGGTCGCCATGCCGCGGGCGTATTCCTCTACCTGCTTGGCCCGGCGCTCGATGGACTTGGGGAACTTGCTGGCGATCTGCTTGGCGATCTCGCGCAGGCCCAGATATTGCCGCGACGACAGCAGCCGGGCCAGATAGGCGCTCATGGCGCCGACCGGCGGCGCGATCGACATGTCGTTGTCGTTGAGAATGACGATCAGCCGCTTGTCCATGGAACCAGCATTGTTCATGGCCTCGTAGGCCATGCCGGCGCTCATGGCGCCGTCGCCGATCACCGCGATGACGTTGTTGCGGCCGCCCGACAGGTCGCGGGCGACGGCCATGCCGAGGCCGGCCGAAATCGAGGTGGAGCTGTGCGCGGCGCCGAACGGGTCGTATTCGCTTTCAGCGCGCTTGGTGAAGCCCGACAGGCCGCCGCCGGAGCGCAACGTGTGCATCTGGTCGCGGCGGCCGGTGAGGATCTTGTGCGGGTAGCACTGGTGGCCCACGTCCCAGATCAGCCGGTCACGCGGCGTATCGAACACATAGTGCAACACGGTCGTCAACTCGACGACGCCGAGACCCGCACCCAGATGGCCGCCGGTGCGCGACACCGTGTCGATGGTGGCGATGCGCAACTCGTCCGCCACCTGGCGGAGCTGTTTGGAAGACAGCTTGCGCAGATCCTCCGGCGTCTGGATGGTATCGAGTAACGGGGTCTGGCTCATCGGGCGGCCAACTTTCAATGCCGGCGGTTGATCACGAAATGGGGTAGCAGGCGGAGCAGTTCGGCCTTCTCGTCGAACATCTCCAGGTGGACGCCGGCCTGGTCGGCCAGCATCTGGGCCTGGGTGCGGGCGCGCTCGACGCCGAGCAGGGAAACGAACGTCGCCTTGCCGGCATCGCTGTCCTTGCCCACCTTCTTGCCCACTTCCGCCTCGGTGCCTTCCACGTCGAGCAGGTCGTCGACGATCTGGAACGCGAGTCCGAGATCGTGGGCATAGTTCTGCAGCGCCTGGCGCTGGTCCTCGCCGGCCCGGCCCATGATGGCGCCCGCCTCGACGGCGAAGCGGATCAGCGCGCCGGTCTTCATCTGCTGCAGCCGGATCACCGCGCCCATGTCGAGCTCCTCGGTCTCTGCCAGCAGGTCGATCATCTGACCGCCGACCATGCCATGGGCGCCGGCTTCGCGCGCCATGGCGTGGACCAGCTCCGCCCGCACCAGCGGATCGTGGTGGGTGCGCGGGTCGGAGACGATCTCGAAAGCGTAGGTCAGCAACGCATCGCCCGCGAGCACCGCCGTCGCCTCGTCGAACTTCCGGTGGGTGGTGGGCATGCCGCGGCGCAAATCGTCGTCATCCATGCAGGGCAGGTCGTCATGCACCAGCGAATAGGTGTGAATGCACTCCAGCGCACACGCCACACGGGTAGACCGGTCTGTCGGCACATCGAACAACGCGCCGCTCGCCAGCACCAGGAACGGACGTAGCCGCTTGCCGCCGGCCAGTGTGGCATAGCGCATGGCCTCCATGAGGCGGCCTTCGGCGCCTTCGACGGGCGGCAGAATACGCTCCAGGGCCTGGTCGATGGCCTCGGCGACCTTGCCCATTTCGGCCTGCAACACCGCGATGTCGGGAGTCGTGCTCACCTGACTCACCGGCTTACCCGATCTCGGCGGGCTGGGCGGACAGGCTGCCGTCGCCGGCGACCACGACCTTCTCGATCCGCGCCTGGGCATCGGCGAGCTTGGCCGCGCAATGCTGTTTGAGCTGGGCTCCGCGTGTGTACATTTCGATCGATTCCTCCAGCCCGACGCGACCACCCTCAAGTCTGGCAACAACCGTCTCCAGCTCCTGAAGGGCGTGTTCGAATGTCATGCTGGCGATGTCGTCGGGTAGTGTGGTTTGCGTATCCGCCATCACGTTTCCTTGTGTGTCCGCCGCCCGCCGCCTTCAGCCGTGCCGCATGAGTGAACGGACATGCCCCGCGGCGCTCGCCGCGAGGTCTTTCAGGTTGTATCCACCTTCCAAAGTAGAGACGACTCGCCCGCCGCACAAGCGTTCCGCTGCGGCGCACAGCAGATCGGTGGCCGATTCGAAGTCCTCGGTAGCCACGTTCAACCCGGCCAGAGGATCGTTTTCATGGGCATCGAAGCCCGCCGAGATCATCAGCAGGTCCGGCCGGAACTCCTCCAGCGCGGGGATTATCCTGTCGCCGATCGCGCGCAGGAATGCCGCACCGCCCGCGCCTTCCGCCAGCGGCACGTTGACGATGTTCCCGACGCCGGTCTCGCCGGCCCGACCGGTCCCCGGATAGAACGGAAACTGGTGGCACGAGGCATAGAACAGGGTTGGATCGGCCTCGAACAGCTCCTGCGTGCCGTTGCCGTGATGGACGTCGAAATCCACGACGGCAATCCGCTTCAACCCGTAGACCGCCCGGGCCTCGAGCGCGCCGATCGCCACATTGTTGAACAGGCAAAAACCCATCGGCCGGCGTGATTCAGCGTGATGGCCCGGGGGGCGCACCGCGCAGAAGGCGTTGCGCGCCTCGCCGAGCGCCACCGCGCCTACCGCATGGCATACCGCGCCGGCGGCGCGTCGGGCGGCGATGTATGAACCGGGCGAGACGACGGTGTCCGCATCGATCTGCGCATAGCCCTCCATGGCCGACTCGTCGACCTTGGCGGCGAGTCGGCGCAGTACCTCCGGAGGATGGACACGCAGCAGTTGCGCGTCGGTGGCGGACGGCGCCTCCTCCCGCAGCAAGGGCGCGAACTCCTCCGCCACCAGCGCGCGCATCACCGCCCGCAACCGGTCCGGCGATTCGGGATGGCCGGGCGAGGTGTCGTGATAGAGGCAGTCGCTATGGGAAACCAGCAGCGTCGTCATGGATCCGATCATAGAGAGCAACGGGCTCTCTTCAAGGATCGACGGCTCTGCGCTCGCTGTTCAGGCGGTCGAATTGCACCTCGTAAATTCGCCCGCTACGCAGGAAGGTCTTGAACGAAGGATGTCGCAGCCGGAGATTTAGCGACTGGAAATACGTCACCGCCTGACTCCCTGGCGTCAAAATCAGCCTTGTATTGCATTGTATTTCAACATGCATTCCAGTGGCAATCGATGCAGAAGCTTCAAGCGATCAGTTTTCGGATTGAGGCGGAAAACAAGGTCCGCCTCCGTCAACTCGCCGAGAGCACAGGGCGAGACCAGTCTGAGCTGGCAAGGGAAGCCTTCCAGCAATATCTGGACGTTCAGGAATGGCAGATCAACGGAATCCGAGAAGCTCTGGCCGCCGCTGATCGCGGCGAATTCGCCGATGATGCCGACATAGAGGCGGTCTTCCACAAATATGCAAAATGAGGGTCCTGTGGCTGATGCATGCTCGCCTCGACTTGATCGAGATCGGTGAGTCCCTGCAAAGCGAAAATCCCGATGCGGCCTCTCGCATCATGCGGCGCATCCAGTCTACTTCGCGGGCGCTTGGCCAATTTCCCTACGCCGGCAGCAAGGGACGCGTTGAACGAACCAGGGAACTGGTAGTGGTCGTTACGCCCTACCTCGTTCCGCACAGGGTCACCGGACAAACGCTGGAAATACCGCGCGTCTTCCACGGCGCGATGCGCTGGCCCGACCGCTTCTAAGAGGAGGCCTTCGCCCGCTTCGCCGCTTCTTCTGCTACCAGTTCCTTCTTCGACAGCTTGCCGACGGCGGTCTTGGGGAGTTCCTTGCGGAATTCTATCTCGCGCGGCAGCTCGTGCTTGCCGATCTGGCCGCGCAGGAATTCGGTGAGCTTGCCGGCATCGAGCTTCTCATCACCGTCCTTCAGCACCACGAACGCCTTGGGCACCTCGCCCAGATACTCGTCGGGGATGCCGATGACCGTGACTTCCTTCACCGCCGGATGCTTGTGGATCGCCTCCTCGACGAAGCGCGGAAACACGTTGAAGCCGCCGACAAGGATCAGGTCCTTCATCCGGTCGATGATGAAGGTGTAGCCGTCCGGGTCCATGTAGCCCACATCGCCGGAGCGCAGCCTGCCATCGATGATGGCCGCGCTGGTGGCGTCAGGATTGTTCCAGTAGCCCTTCATCACCTGGGGCCCGGCGATGCAGATCTCGCCGGTTTCGCCCAAGGGCAACACCTTATGCGGGTCGTCGCGGTCGACGATGACGATGTCGGTCCGCGGGAGCGGCAGGCCGATGGAACCCTGCTTGTTGACGCCGACCTCAGGTCCGCAGGTGGCGGTCGGCGAGCACTCGGTAAGGCCGTAGCCCTCGAGAATCTTCACCCCGGTCGCACCCTCGAAATGGTGACGGACCTGTGCCGGCAGCGGCGCGCCGCCCGACATGGCCCAGCGGACCGACGCGAACGCCTGGCGGTTCACCTTGGGATGGTTGGCCAGCGCCGTGAACATGGTGGGCACGCCGGGCAGCGAACTGGGCTTCTTGGCGATCACGTCGTCGATCACCGCGTCCAGTTCGAACTTGGGATGCAGCACGATGCGGCAGCCGGTCATGGTGCCCATCACCAGGATGGTGGTCATGGCGAAGGCGTGGAAGAACGGCAACGCGCCGATGGTGGTCTCGCGGCCTGGCATGAAGTCGGGGAACCACGCCCGGTTCTGGCAGCCGTTGATGTAAACATTGGCGTGGGTGAGCATGGCGCCCTTGGGGACGCCCGTGGTGCCGCCGGTGTATTGCAGCACGGCGACGTCCTCGACCGGATCGATAAGCGCCGGCTCGAAGCGGCCGTCATTGTCGAGCAATGTCTCCCACGTCACCTGACGCTCGTCCCACACCCGCGCGGCGATGGCGTCCCGTTTGAGCAGCCGGAACGCCGCTCCCTTGAGAAACGGCATGGTGTCGGACAGCCGCGAGACCACGAGCGTGCGCACCCGGCTCTTGTCGATCATGTCGCGTGCCTTCGGATAAAGCAGCGCAAGGTCGAGCGTCACGATGATATCGGTGTGCGAATCCTCGATCTGGGCGAGCAACTCGCTCTCGGAATATAGCGGGCTGTAGTTGACGACCACGCCGCCCGTCTTCAGCACCGCGAAATAGCTGACGACCTGCTGAGGGCAGTTGGGCAGGAACAGGCCCACCTTGACGCCAGGTCCGACGCCCAGCTTCTGGAAACCCTTCGCCGCCCGCGCGACCATATCCAGGGTCTGGCGATAACTGAACTCGCGGCCAAAGAAATCGAGGTGAACGTTGTCTGGCCACTGGGCCGCGGCGGAATCAAGCGCGGCATAGACGGGGCGCGGCTCGAATTCCTGGTGCCAGTCCACGTTGGGCGGGTAGTGCGCGAGCCAGGGGCGTTCCATCCCTAGACCTGCCTCCGCCGGGGAATACCCGTCGCCTGCCGTATCAAGATGGACTCCTCCCGTCATGCCGACTGTAACCGCATACCCGAAAGATGTGCCGGCAGGTTCGCTTTTTCCAGCCCTTTCGGGCAGAGCCCGCTAGACCATCAGCGGCGCGAGGTCCGGCGAATCATGGCCTTCCGGATCGGCGCGTGCGGGCAGGCTCGGATCGATGCTGCGGTAGCGGTAGCGGCCATCCTGATCGAGGAACCGCTCGAGCCGGCCGCGGCCCATCAGGCAGTGCAGATGGGCGATGCACTCGCCCAGGGCCAGCATGATCTGGAACGAGTCGAGTTCGCGCGAGAACATCACCGGCAGCAGGTCGTGGGCGGTCTGCGGGGTGACGCACTTCTCCTCGCACGCCAGCATGCGGTCCTCGTGGTGATCGATCAGGTAGATCAGCCGGGCGTGCAGCCCGTAGAACGGCCGGTTGTGCGACGGCAGGACGAAGGCGGTGTCCGGCAGCAGCGCCAGGAACTTGTGGTGCGAGTCCAGCCAGTAGTGCAGCGGGTCTTCCTCGGGCTCGTTGGCGTTGACGCTGACGTTCGAGGTGATGCGCGGCAGCACCTGGTCGCCCGAGATCAGCACGTCGAGCTCGTCGCAATACAGGCAGACATGCTCCGGCGAATGGCCGCTGCCGGTGACGACGCGCCATTGCCGCCCGCCGATGGTCAGCACCTGGTTGTCGATCAGCCGGTGATAGCCGATCGGCAGCGGCTCCACATTGTTGCTGAAGCCGCCCCAGCCCCGCGACCGGATCTCGGCGAGGATGGGTTCGGGAATGCCGCCGCGTTCGTAGAACTGGATCGCCTCGGGCGGCAGTACCCGCGCGTTCTCGTTGGAGAAGGTGCGGGCGTAGAAGTACTCGGTCCGGCTCATCAGCAGCGGCGCGTTGAAATGCCGGCACAGCCAGCCCGCCTGCCCCAGATGGTCCGGATGCATGTGGGTGGCGATCACCCGGGTGATCGGCTTGCCATCCAGCTCGTTGTCGAAGATCTGCAGCCAGAAATCGCGGGTCTTGTCGCCGCGGATGCCGGTATCGACCAGCACCCAGCCATCGCCGTCCTCCAGCAGGTAGAGGTTGATATGGTCGAGCGCGAAGGGCAGCGGCATCTGCAGCCACTTGATGCCGGGCGCGATCACGCGTGTGGTGCCGGGAGCCGGCAGGTCGTCGAATGGGTAGGTGAGGCTGGGCTTATCCACGTCTTTACCGAGCGGTAATCAGGTTGCGGGCATCCTAGAGAGGAAGCCAGGCGAAACCAACCGGCATTTGCCCCGCAACAGCAAGCGTTCCGCTTTGCGCGAAACCGCTTTAGATATACGCGGATGAACAGACCAGCGCCGTCTGAACACGCGATCTTCAAGGCCGGCCCGGCGACCACCGCCCGCGCCGTCGCCCTGTTGCGCGCCGGGCAGCCCATCGGCCTGCCGACCGAAACGGTCTATGGCCTCGCCGCCGACGCCTGCGACGATCGGGCCGTGGCACGCATCTTCGAGATGAAGGGCCGGCCGACCTTCAACCCGCTGATCATCCATGTCGCCGACATGGCGCAGGCCGAGGCGCTGGTCGAGATGACGCCGCTCGCCCGGCGTATCGCCGCCCGGTTCTGGCCAGGGCCGCTGACCCTGGTGCTGCCCCGCCGCACGGACTGCAAGGTGTCGCTGCTCGCCTCGGCCGGTCTCGACACGCTGGCGATCCGCATGCCCGCCCATCCGGCGGCACGGGACATCCTGCGCGCCTTCGGCGGGCCGCTCGCCGCGCCCAGCGCCAACCGGTCGGGCCATGTCAGCCCGACGGCGGCCCTCCACGTGATCGAGGAGCTGCCTGTGGCGCTGGTGGTCGATGGCGGGCCGTGCACGGTCGGGCTCGAATCCACCATCGTCGGCTTCGATGGTGAAGGGCCGGTGCTGCTGCGGCCCGGCGGGATCGCGGCCGAGGACATCGAGGAGCTGGCCGGCGCGGCGCTGTCGCGCCACGCGCCCGAGCACGGCATCAGCGCGCCGGGCCAGCTCAGCAGCCACTATGCGCCCGAGGCCGCCGTGCGGTTGGATGCAGTCGAGGTCCGCGACAGCGAGGCGCTGCTGGCGTTCGGGCCGCCGCTTCAGGGCGCGGCGATCACGCTCAACCTCAGTCCCGCCGGCGATCCGGCGGAGGCCGCCGCCAACCTGTTCGCCATGCTTCGGACACTCGATCATCCCGGCGTGTCGGCCATCGCGGTCATGCCCATCCCGGAAACCGGCCTTGGGCTCGCGGTCAACGACCGGCTGCGCCGCGCCGCCGCGCCGCGGGAGGGCCGGCGATGAGCCTCGACGCGCTGAAACAATTGCTCGGGCCAGGCGGCTATATCGACGATCCCGCCGACATGACTCCCTACCTGACCGAGTGGCGCGACCGCTGGCACGGCGACACGCCGCTGGTCGCCCGCCCGCGCGACACCTATCAGGTCGCCGATGTGGTCTCACACTGTGCAAGGCACGGCCTGAAACTGGTGCCGCAGGGCGGACATACCGGTCTGTGCGGCGGCGCCATGCCGCATCCCGGCGCCGGCGAGATCGTCCTGTCGCTGGGCCGGCTCAACCGGGTGCGCGGTGTCGATCCGCAAGGCTACATCATGACCGTCGAGGCCGGCTGCACGCTGGCGGCCGCCCAGCAGGCCGCCGCCGATGCCGACCGGCTGTTCCCGCTCAGCCTCGCTTCCGAAGGCTCGGCCCAGATCGGCGGCGTGCTTTCGACCAACGCCGGCGGCAACGCAGTGCTGCGCTATGGCAACGCCCGCGACCTCGTGCTGGGGCTCGAGGTGGTGCTGGCGGACGGGCGCATCTGGAACGGCCTGAAGGCGCTGCGCAAGGACAACACCGGCTATGATCTGAAGCAGCTGTTCCTCGGGTCCGAGGGCACGCTGGGCATCATCACCGCGGCGGTCCTCAAACTGTATCCCGCGCCCCGGCAGCAGGAGACCGCGCTCGCCGCGGTGCCTGGAGTCGCCGAGGCGGTGGCGCTGCTGTCGCTGGCCAGG